>CALQNE010000353.1 GCA_943331855.1 Bordetella parapertussis | reverse complement strand
TTAGCTGGAAGATGCTGTACGAAACCGCAGTTGAAACGGCAAGCGTGACAGCCTTCATCATGCTAATTGTTGTGGGTGCGGCTATTCTCAGCTGGGTGTTCGATTATCTAAAGGTGCCGCGCACGCTGGTTGAATCGATCAACGGCGCGGATGTTTCGCCATGGGTGGTGATCGCGCTAATTTCTTTGATCTATGTCGTTCTTGGGATGTTTGTCGAGTCGATCTCGATGATTCTGATGACCTTGCCTGTGACCTATCCTGTCGTGATAGCGCTTGGTTTTGACCCAATATGGTTTGGTATTTATTTGGTCACCATGGTTGAGGTTGGTTTGATTACACCGCCTGTAGGCATGGTCTTATTTGTTCTGCGGGGCGTTAGTGGCAACGTATCTTTGAAAGAAATTTCTATAGGTTCGCTGCCCTTTGTAGGCATCATTCTGATTTTTGTTGCGATTATGTTTGTTTTTCCTGAACTGATTGCTTGGCTACCATCTAAAGTGCAGTAATTATTAGAGATTGCTGCATACATGAACCACCCGTAACCATGCCCGAATAACTTTGGACCAGTCGCACGACATATCGCTCATGCCAAGTATTGAAGAACTTCATCGTCTTGCCTGTGAAAAGGATCAAGAGACATACATCGATCCCGAGTCAGGCTATCAGGTTCTCACAAGTCAAGCCCACCTAAAGCGGGGGACTTGCTGCGGCAACAGCTGCCGTCATTGCCCTTTTGAATATGTAAACGTACCCATTGCAAAAAAATAGCATTTAGCTTGTTTAGCTTTGGCAAGCGTGACGGGCTTGTAGCGGCCGCAAATGAATTAAATACATCTGAGTTGTCTGCAGCCGCCGAGCTTCAATTCTTGGCTGGAATGACTTCCATCAAAATCCCCAAGGCTTTATTTAAAGCGGCGCGACTAGAAGCCACGCCCTTGAAATGTCCCAGTCGAACGACAGCCAGATCGTGCGATGGAATCATCAACACATTTTGCCCACCAACGCCGGCCATGAAGTAAGCCTCTTTGGGTACAGGGAATGCGCTGTTGCCATTGATCCAGAATAGGCCTCCATAGATTGGCCTTTGGTCCGCCAGCCAAGCAGGTGCCAGGGTGCTGACGAATTTTGCGTAGCCCTCAGGTAGCAGCCGCTCGCCGTTCCACATGCCATCTTGAAGATACAGCATCGCTAGTCGCGCCCAGTCGCGGCCTGAGCCTAACTCATAGCCATGGGTCAAGAAATTTCCAAAAGGGTCGGTGTCCATCACCATGTTTCGCACACCGATCTTGTCGAACAACGCCCGCTGTGGAAAGGCATGGTAGTCCTCACCGCGCTTCTCGACGGCCAGTCGGATCATATAGTTGGTGAGCACTGGATCAGTGTTTCGATAACGTCCAACCGTGTTTGGCGGCCATTGCTGAGGCCGGGTCGCCGCAAATTTGAAGGAATCGACGCTTCCTGTGTACAGATAGAGGTGGTCGGTATAGGGCCCTTTGGGATCAAAGTCCGGATCTTGTGGGGCCTTGATCCTCAGACCACTCGACATGTTTAGGATGTCAATAATTCGGATCTTGGCGCGCGGATCGCCAGGCGACTGCCATTCGGGGATTGGTGCCGGTTGCATCATGTCATAGGCGCCTTGCTTGAGCAGCACGCCCATCAAAGTGCCTGACAAGCTTTTACCCATCGACCAGCTTTCTAGCGGCGTGTTAGCGGAGATGCCGTCTCCGTAGCGTTCAGCGATGATCCGGCCCTTATAGGTCACGACGAAGGCTGCAGTCATGGCGGCGGGATCGAACGCTGCGTCGATCGCCTGTGCGATCTTTGCCTTGTCTAGTCCGGCCAGTGGATCGCCTTCGTCCGGTAGGTCACCCATCGGCCAAGGCATTGTCTGTGGGTCGGGCAGGGCGCTCTTGACAATCGAAGGCTTGAAGGACGGTTCTGACGCACCGATCGGCAGCGTGACGCAGCCCTGGCTGCCGAGCAGCTTAGCGGTTCTGACAACCCCGTTCGGCATGGTGACCTGAACCGTCTTGGCTTCACGGTCGATTTTTGGCGTACCAAGCTTCGCACGTTCGGCATAGGGCGCGGTGAAATAGCCAACATTTTCGGCAGCGAAGGCCGGGTCTAACCCGGTCACGAACACCGCCGAACACATGATCTTGGCGTAGCCCGAAGCGTAGTGCTCGATTGCTTCTCCCGGAGGGGGGACATAGGGCGTGTCTAGCTCTAGTGCTTTGGCTCGTGCAATGAGCGCTTGAACCTCGCTCGTCTGCGCCCAACCAGCGCCCATCGTCAACGCCATGGTGGCCGCGAGGGTCATGAATCCTGTTGCTTTCAGCATTTTGTTTTCCTAGATGTTGGTGTCGATTAAATACTGAACACCTATGTGCCAGTTAAATATTGACCAGGGATTTTTGTTAATTTGAATGACGTCAATTTTGGATAACTATACCCGCTTAACGGTTTTATTATTCTTTTTTTATGAACTGGATAACTAGCGAGCGTGGTTTGAGGATCGTGGCATTGAAATAACCGTAAGTGAAGCTCGAGCAGACCTCTATCGTTTGATCGATCTCGCGTAGAATTAACTGAGAGCATTAATTGGTTCACGAGGTCTTGCGGCCCAAAGTAATCAAAAACATAATAAGGGGACAAAGCATGCGTATCAGTCAATTCATATCTTGCAGCAACGTTTTAGTACTAGGGTCCTTGGTGCTGGGACTCGTTCCTGTGACGTCGAGTGCACAAGTAGGTCGATCACGCATTGCGAGCCTGGAGGTTGTAGATCGTGTGAGCCCCGCGTTTAATGGTCGCTCTTTCGGTGAGGTTGGGCAATACGAACTCGTAAAGGCGCGCGCCCATGCACTCGCCGATCCGCTTTCTCCTCGTAATGTTGGTGTCGTAGACCTGCAACTCGCCCCACGCAATGCCCAGGGGTTAGTTGAATATAGCTTTGACGTAGCATTTCTTAAGCCGGTTGATCCGAAAAAGGCTAACGGTACTGCAGTGGTTGAAGTTACGAAT
>CALQNE010000352.1 GCA_943331855.1 Bordetella parapertussis | reverse complement strand
GATGAAGAGATGAGGCACGGCTTCAACCCTGGGGGGCTGCAGCCTTCAGGTCTGGGTTTAGGGGCTAGACTTGAACTTATAAATAAAATTACCTAATATGTTTACGCATCGTTGAAAATCTGTCCGTCTCGCTGTTTGAAACATGGTGCTTAAACTTTAATCTAGGTGACACATGAATAAGAAAATACTACTAGCTTTGACTGCGATGTCCTTATGTTTTTGCGTGGGCGTGAGCTACGGCCAGGCCTCACATGCTCAAAAAGCACTTGATCATTTGAATATTGCGCTCAAAGAGGCGATTCAGTGTGGTGGTGGTGGCCCTGATGGCTCGGGATGCAAAGGCCCCCGACTAGACGCAATCAATTCAATCAGAAGCGCGATCGCTAGTATGCAAAAATCGATGCAATAGAACTACCGTCTACTTTTCTCAGAGACTAGATCAACAGCGCGCGAGCAGTGACCTAGTCTCTGGTTTACCTGAGTGGCACTAACGAATTGGTAAGCGTTCAATAAATCGATTCAGTGACCCAACCCAAACGATGCCGCCATAATTCAGTAAATAATGACCGTCAAAATTGGGTAGTGGGCCCGTTAAAATAAACTCACTGGGCGCGGTCAGGTGTTTAGCAAAAGCAGCGTGCCATTTTTTGGGTGCATCGGGCCCCCAAAAACCATCATTTTCAGCGTAAAGCCAAATACTGGGCACTCTCATCGTTCGCCCCGCTTGCGAAAATATTTGCGTGAGTTGCTTGTCCGCACAACTGTGACTGATGCCAGCTTCAGGAAAAGCCGCAGCCCCCCCTGCAAAATTGATAACGCCAACTACGCCGTCCGGATTTTCTGCAGCAAGTGTCGTCACCAAAAAACCACCGGCCCCATGACCTTCTAAGACAATCGCCTTCGGCATTGCCCACGTTTGCTGCCTGACCCAGTCAAGCGTTGTGCGTACCGAAGCCATACCGCGTTGCATAAACGGCGTTAAATCACCCGCACTATGGCATTGCTTTAGATCATTATTAATCGCGGCACCACTACCCTCGCGATCTAAACCGCCGGTGGCGCCATAGCCAGGCCGAATTGAAGCCACCACAGCAAAACCTTGTTTCAACCAATATTTCACATGCACAAAAGGGATTGGATTTGAAAGCACACTTCGGTCATACCTAGTACTTGGGCGCCCATGCGCAAAAATCAAAACTGGAAACGGTCCCTCTCCAAGAGGTAAAAAAACTTCAGTCTTCATTCGTGCAGGTGGAAAGGTGTCGACCGCCTCCATTCGGATGAATGCAATCTCGGGAACCGCGTCGCCCGCGGCCCAACCTGTGCTCGTACTTAGCAAGAGAGCGCACAAGAAAAACCATACACGAGGTAGAGCACAAGCAAACATTGGACAACGCAGTATGTAAAGAGAGTAAAAAATTAGTTTAAGCCCTCAGAGACCATCGCAGACTGAATAAATATTATTTAAGAACTTGCCGCATCCAACTGCGCCACTGCCGCCCCATCAAGTACCACCGTCGCCGCTTTGACCAGTTCGTTTAATTGATCAAGGGTCGTCGCACTGGCGATCGGAGCTGCAAGGCCAGGGCGCCCCTTGAACCAAGCAATTGCAACCTGTGCCGCGGTAGCCCCATAACGGTGCGCGACAACATCAAGTGCCGCCAACACCTTGAGCCCCTTAGCATCCAAATGTTTTCCGGCGCCGCGCGCGCCGCGCGGACTTTTTACTAAATCCGCTTCAGTTCGATATTTTCCAGTGAGAAACCCTGAGGCCAAGGCGTAATAAGGAATCACGCCCACGCCTTCCTTTGCGCACAAGGGCAGTAAATCGGCCTCAATTGTGCGTTCAAGTAAGTTGTAATGGGGTTGCATCGTTTCATAACGGGGCAATCCTGTACTGGCACTGATCTCGAGCGCCTGTTTAAACCGCGTAACCGAAAAGTTTGAAGCTCCAATTGCGCGAATCTTGCCAGCCTTAATCATCTTTTCGTAGACGGCAAGCGTCTCTTCGTGCGGGGTCGTTTCATCATCACGATGCGATTGATAGAGATCGATCACATCCGTCTGTAAGCGCTTAAGAGAATCCTCGATCGCACGAGTAATATACTCTGCCGATAGACCCTTGCCCTTGCCTGGCATTTCCATGCCACCTTTAGAAAAAATCAATACATCGTCACGCCGGCCTCGCGACTTCAACCATTCTCCGATGATCGTTTCAGATTCACCGCCGTGATTGCCCGGCACCCAATAAGAATAAACATCGGCAGTGTCAAACGCATTGAACCCAGCGTCGACAAAGGCATCTAAGAGACGAAAAGACTGAGCCTTATCCACTGTCCAACCAAAAACATTACAACCAAAAATCACGGGAGGTACCGCGATACCCGATCGGCCCAATTGAATTTTTTGCATATCAATCTCGTTGGTTAGAATTTTTTAAGATGGCGTTAAAGACAGACTTAAACGTGTTTTTTCTTTGACAACAAGCATACCTCAAAATTTTTTAAGCGGGTTGTGATACCTTAGTAAATCAGACTCCGCAACAAGTAGCGTTATCTCAGGTGCTCGATGAAAAATTCTCTTGACCAAATTCTTACTTGTCGCTCTAAAGACGCGATCGATGCATACGATCAAGCGGTCGACTGTCAACTACACGCCTGGCCAGGCGCACTCGCCGCCATCAATCTGGCTCTGCAGTATGCGCCAGACTTTGCCTTGGCGCACAGCGCTCGAGCCTTAATCTTACAATCGTATGGTCGCGGCCTTGAGGCGCGCGAGGCCTCAAAGCAAGCTCAATCTTTTAAGCAAACGACGACCGAGCGAGAACGCTCTCACATCGACATCCTCCAACGCATCATTGAGGGCCAATCAACCGCGGCCTTAGCGTCCGTGCGTAACCATGCCGAAAAATGGCCGCTTGATGCCCTTGTCATGTCCACCGCACTGGGTGCTTTTGGACTCATTTCCTTTAGTGGTCAGGCCGATCACGATCAGCAGCGTTATGATTTTGTACAAAAACTGATCCCGTCGTATCCCAACGAACACCCTT
>CALQNE010000351.1 GCA_943331855.1 Bordetella parapertussis | reverse complement strand
CTCACAAAAATTAGTGCAAGCGCCCGGTCCGAGTCCAGAGCAATTACAGACCATGTTGGCTGCAGCCGTTTGTGCTCCAGATCATTCAGCGCTACGCGCCTGGCGCTTTGCTTTAATTGCTCAGCCTGAAATTGCTGCATTCACGGATTTGGCGATCGGTGCGACACGGCGCTGGGGTCGCGAGATCACCGCGCAGAAAGAACAGAATACGCGTAAGTGGTTGTCGACCGTGCCTCTCTTGATTGGGTTGGCCTACAAAATTTCGCACGACAACGAAAAGGTCCCAGAGATTGAACAGACCTTATCGATGGGTGCTGCCGTGATGAACATTCAGAACGCGGCGCACATGATGGGTTTCTCAAGCTATTGGAGTACGGGTCTAGGCACCTACACCGATGAGGTTCCTGAGGCCCTGGGCTTTGATACTCTTGATTATCGCTTCGTTGGTTTTTTGGCAATCGGCACGCCGATTACACCTGCCAATCCTGCACAGCGGCCTGATCCTATGGCGCTGACGACCCACTGGAAGGCAACATAAGCAAGCTGCTCGTTTTAATGTTGAAAGCGTTTGAGTCGCAATGCATTGACTACGACAAAGACGCTGGAAAATGCCATCGCACCCGCGGCAAACATGGGCGATAACAAGATGCCAAACTTCGGGTACAGCACACCGGCCGCAACAGGGACGAGCGCTGCGTTGTAGGCGAAGGCCCAAAAGAGGTTTTGCCGGATATTGGTCAGCGTGGCACGCGATAGGCCAATGGCCGTTGCGACGCCCGACAAATCATCAGACATCAAGACAACGGACGCCGACTCGATGGCGACATCGGTGCCCGTGCCGATTGCGATACCGACATCTGCTGTTGCGAGCGCAGGCGCGTCGTTGATCCCGTCTCCGACAAAGGCAACGACTGCACCCGAGTCTCGTCGTGCTTGCAGTACAGCCACTTTACCTTCGGGTCGTACCTCTGCGTGCACTTCGTCAATACCAAGTTGTCGAGCCACGGTTTGAGCCGTGTGCCGGTTATCGCCAGTCACCATCACTGTGTGAAGTCCAAGCTTCTTTAACGCGAGTAGTGCACTGAGTGCGCTTGGTTTGATTGGATCTGCGACGGCCATGAGAGCCACCAGATATCCGTCAACAGCCAGACAAAGCGGCGTTTTACCTTGCTGTCCCCAGGTCTCGCTTTGGCGATGCGCAGCTGAGGTATCGACACCTTCTGACTGCATGAAGGCCTCTGCACCTGAACTGAGAATATGATTGTCCACGGTTGCACGCACTCCAGCACCGCTGACCGCGTTGAAATTTTTAGCGACGGCAACAGGCGCCTGTTCAGCGAGTGCAGCTTGCACGATTGCATGTGCAATGGGGTGCTCAGAGTGGGCTTGCATCGCTGCGGTCCAGGACAAGAGCGTCGCACGGTCGTAGGTTTGATCGAGCACCACAAAATCTGTAAGTGCAGGTTTGCCTAACGTTAAGGTACCCGTCTTATCAAAAGCGACAACCTGAACATCTCGCAAGCGTTGTAGTGCATCTCCTTGACGAAATAAGACACCAAGTTCAGCCGCACGTCCGGTGCCGACCATAATCGAGGTCGGCGTTGCCAGGCCCATTGCGCAGGGGCACGCAATGATCATCACTGCCACGGCGTTAATCAGCGCATGACTTAGGCTGGGTGTCGGTCCAAGCCAATACCAGATTAGAAAGGTCGATAATGAACAGAGGATGATGGCCGGTACAAACCAAGCGGTCACACGATCGACTAACGCTTGAATGGGAAGTTTGGTGCCTTGGGCCGCTTCGACCATCCGAATAATTCGCGCTAAAACCGTATCTCCACCTGTGTGGGTTGCCCTAAAGGTAAAACTGTTGGTTGTGTTAAGCGTGCCTCCGGTGACGCGATCTCCGAGCATTTTGGTGACGGGGATTGGCTCGCCCGTGATCATGGCTTCGTCGATATAAGGTTGGCCTTCAGTGATTACACCGTCTGTCGCAATTTTTTCGCCGGGGCGTACTAAGATTAAATCTCCCGGTTTGACAGCGTCGATTGCAATATCTGTTGGCAGACCATTGATCAAGACCCGAGCCTGCCTCGGTTGCAAGCCAATCAGGTGCTTGATAGCAGCGCCTGTGCGCCCTTTAGCGCGCGCTTCGAGACTGCGACCTAAAAGGATGAGCGTGACGATGACGGCGGCCGCCTCGAAATACACAAAGCGCGTCCCCTCGGGCAAGGTATGGGGCATATAGGTCGCGACCATTGAGTAAGCCCAAGCACTGCCTGCGCCTAGGGCAACCAGCGAGTTCATTTCGGGTGCTAAATGCCATAAGGCCGGCAGACCTTTTGTAAAAAAGACGCGGCCGGGTCCAAGTAACACTAGGGTTGTCAGGACAGATTGCGCGAGCCAACTGTTTTGCATGCCGATCGTGTTATGCACAAACTGATGAACCCCTGGTATTAAATGGGCCCCCATTTCAACTAAAAAGACGGGTAGCGTCAGTGCAACGGACAGCCATAAAGCTTGCAGCAAGTGCTTTGTTTCAAGGTCGCGCGCATCAGATTCGGCATTGGATGGGGCACGTTGTTGCTCAATGACGGTGGCGTCATAGCCCGCTTTGTGAACGGCCGCCAATGCCGCTTCAGTTTTGCCGTCGGTGGCATTGCTATCCCAATTGACATGTGCACGCTCAGTAGCCAAATTAACGGTGGCACGGCTTACCCCGGGAATTGCGGACAGCGCTTTCTCAACACGCAATACACACGAGGCACAGGTCATACCTTGTATGGATAAGTCTAACGAGAGGGCGCTTGGAGTAGTTTGAGGCATTGCGATGTTTCTTCATCAGGATGAGAAGGCTTTACCTTAGCATTGCCTGATCTGAATGGTATTGATTTAAATCAATTTTTGGCCGCGCTTGCTGATGTGCACTGCGAGCCTATTTTGCTCGCGTGGCTTGGATCAGTCGCCTGAGATCGGTTGTCACGAGATCAATGGCTTCAGTGTCCGAGGCCAATAGACGCGCTTTCCGAAGCGATCAAAAATAAAGACGCCACGGCTATG
>CALQNE010000350.1 GCA_943331855.1 Bordetella parapertussis | reverse complement strand
ATTAAGTCTTCAACACGCAAGTCAGGTTCAGGCGTAGTCGGTTGAAAAACCGCGTCGAGCTGACGCAAACTAAATTCTTCTTTTGCAGCAGCAACATACAAATCGTCGGCCCGTGCAAAACCAAGCTGTTGCGCCAGTTGCTCGAGATTCACCGCCGTCTTACCGAGCCGTTGCAACTCCTTTTCGACGAGCGCCTGACCCTGAGCCGTGCGCTGCGCAAGCTCAATCGCGTTAAACCAGGCACGCACCTTGGCGCGTGCGCGCGGACTCGCCAAAAAACCCAGCTGCGGATTGAGCCAATCGCGCGACGGTCCACCCGATTTTGTCGTCACGATCTCGACGGTTTGCCCCGTTTCAAGCTTGGTATGTAACGGCACCATCTGCCCATCGATGCGGGCACCCCGACAGCGATGGCCCAAATCTGAATGCAAGTGATACGCGAAATCAATCGCCGTCGCCCCCACCGGCAACTCGACCACGCGCGCCTGGGGTGACAAAACGTAAATCCGATCCTGCGTGACCCGGCGCAGCTTGGCGGGCGGCAGGTCATCAGACTGCACGCCTGCCTCGGTGTTCCACGCTAAAAGTTGACGCATCCAGGCCAATTGTCGATCGTACTCAGCGACGGCTGCACCCTGCACCGCCCCCGCTTGCCCAGAGCGAGGCCCCTCTTTATAGCGCCAATGCGCGGCCATGCCATATTCGGCAAATTCGTGCATTGCGCGCGTGCGTATCTGCACCTCGAAGGGACGGCCCGCCTCATCGGAAACGACCGTGTGCAACGACTTATAACCATTGGGCTTGGGTCGCGAAATATAGTCATCGAACTCATCGGACACTGGCACCCACCATTCGTGCACCAGCCCCAGCACGGCGTAGCACTCGCGCTCATCTTGAACAATGACGCGTAAAGCACGTACGTCATAGAGTTCATTGAATGCGAGCTGCTTGGCGCGCATTTTGTTGTGAATGCTATAGATATGTTTAGGGCGCCCCGAGACGTCGGCCACAACCCCACGCGCAGCCAACCCTTTCGCTAAACGCTCAATCGCATGGGCGATAAACGACTCGCGCTCAACACGTTTCTCTTCAAGTAGCTTGGCAATTTCTTTATAGCGCTGCGGATCCGTAAAACGAAAGGCTAAGTCCTCCATCTCCCACTTGATCTGCCAGATACCTAGGCGATTGGCCAATGGCGTATACAGATCAAGCGTTTCGCGGGCGAGCATTGGATCGCAGGGTCTCTTCTCGTTTGCAAGCCAGCGTAATGTTTGCAAACGCGACGCCAGCCGAATCAACACAATCCGTAAATCGGCGGCCATCGCCAACAACATCTTACGCAGCATTTCTTTTTGATCAAGCGAATCCAACGCACCAGCGCTGGCACC
This sequence comes from Bordetella parapertussis, assembly GCA_943331855.1. Taxonomy (GTDB): domain Bacteria; phylum Pseudomonadota; class Gammaproteobacteria; order Burkholderiales; family Burkholderiaceae_B; genus Zwartia; species Zwartia parapertussis_H. Next base: position 1,705 of record CALQNE010000350.1, on the reverse strand, counting down.
ACTCGCTAACGACCCTAGGCGCGACAGTGCACGCGTTCCCTGCACAAGTTGTGCGACCTCGGGGCCAAACGTTTCAGAAATTGAATCAGTGGCTCGCGTTTTTACGCTGGTCGGGCCTAACGCTTCGGGCGTGAGCATTAGCACGGCAGCAATCCGCGTGGCCGCATCGGCTTGCATCTGAGCCAAGATTTTTGCTGACCCAAACGCATGGGCCAAGAGGGTTTCGCCGCCCCCTGTGATCTGCTCTGCTAAATGCGGCGCCACCCAAGACAGGGCGCGCCGCACCGTTAACTGGTCGTCCGGCGCTAGGCCGATGACCAGTGAATCAAGATCAAAATCTGCAGCGCTAGACAACGTAAACCATCAGACCGCGGCCGTCACCACGATCTCAACCTTGTAGTCTGCGCTTGCTAAACGCGCCTCAATGGTCGCACGGGGCGGCGCATTACCGTCGGCTACCCAGGCATCCCAGGCCTTGTTCATGCCGTCAAATTCTTTCATATTGGCCACAAAAATCTGCGCCATCAGGATGCGTGTTTTGTCGGTGCCCGCAGTGGCCAACAACTTGTCGATCACGGCAAGAATTTGAGCAGTTTGGCCCGTAATGTCTTGCGTGGTGTCATCAGCGACCTGGCCAGCCAGATAAGCCACACCGTTAAAGACTGCCATATCAGACAGACGCTTGCCTACGTTTACTCGGTTAATGTTACTCATAAAAATCCTTCAATCAATCAAACAGGAGGGAGTTCGAATACTTGGCGCAAGTACGCCAAATAACCAATGTCGTCGCACATCGTTTTTTCAGGTGCATCTGATACTTTGGCAACCGCTTGCCCATTACAGCGAATCATTTTCATCACGATCTGTAAGGGTTCATGACCCAAATCATTGGTCAGATTGGTGCCAATACCAAAGGCCGTTTTGCAACGTCCTGAAAAACGACGCGTCAATTCAATTGCGCGCGGAAATGTTAACGCATCCGAAAAAACAAGGGTCTTCGCTCGGGCGTCCACGCGATTGGCCTCGTAGTGCGCGATCATGCGTTCGCCCCAATCAAAGGGGTCGCCAGAATCATGGCGCGCACCGTCAAACAGCTTACAAAAGTACATATCAAAGTCACGCAAAAAAGCTGCCAAACCATACACGTCTGACAGGGCAATCCCAAGGTCGCCGCGATACTCTTTGGCCCAAGTCTCAAGCGCGAACACCTGCGAGTCGCGCAGCCGAGGCCCCAGCGCCTGACAGGCCTGCAAATATTCGTGCGCCATCGTGCCTAAGGGCAATACACTATGTTTCATGGCGAACCACACGTTGCTGGTACCGGCAAAATGCTCGCCCATCTGCGCCTTCATGGTGGTCACGACCTCTTCGTGCCAGGCATGCGAAAAGCGCCTGCGGGTCCCGTACTCGGCCACCCGAAACTCAGCAAGGTCGGTCGCATCAAGCACGAGTTTCATCTTGGTTTGCAAGCGCTTTCGGCCCTCGACCCAATCAGGGTCTTTGCAAACGTTTCGAAAGTACACCTCGTTGACGATGGCTAAAACAGGGATTTCAAACAAGATCGTGTGCAACCACGAGCCTTTGACCGAGATTGCGATTTCGCCCGGCAAGTCGCCCTCAGACACTTCAATGCATTTCTCGGGCAGGTGAAACAGCCCCAAAAAATCAATGAAGTCGCTCTTGATAAAACGCAAACCGCCCAGGT
>CALQNE010000349.1 GCA_943331855.1 Bordetella parapertussis | reverse complement strand
TTGGGGAGATTATGTCGAACAAGTCCCGTTTTGGTCGAAGATCTATCAACAGCAAGAAAACTTTCGCGCGCAGCTGTTAAAGCACGGTGCGCGCGCTGATCTATTGAATTTGTCAGCGCTTGGCATTCAGGGCAATAGCCATATGCCGATGATGGATCGCAATTCAGATGCGGTCGCAGCACTGATCCAAAAATGGCTGGTCGAACAAACATAGCGTGATGCAGACAGGCGCACCCGTCTTGCAATCAATACGCCTTCAACCACCCCAACCCAGCTTCAACTTCACCGCGTGGGCGATACTCGCAGCCGATCCAGCCTGTGTAGCCCAGTTCATCAACACGTTTTAAAACGTTGATGTAGTTCACCTCACCTTCATCAGGCTCATTGCGCGTAGGAACTGCTGCGATTTGAATATGACCGATGTGGGGCATGTACTGCGCTAACTTAGTCAGGATGTCGCCCTCGGCGCAACCCACGTGATACACGTCAAACATCAGCTTGATATTGCTGCGCGCGCAAGCCTCGCGGATTGAATTTGAGTCGGCTTGCTTTGAATAAAAGTAACCAGGCTTATCGCGCTGATTGATCGCCTCTAGCAGCAAAGTCACGCCGTGCGGCGCAGCTTGATCAGCGGCCCATTGCAGATTGCGGATTAACGTCTCGCGCGCTTGCACTTCTGTGCCGGGCTTTAAGATTCCGGGCATGACATGAATCGCCGGAGCGCCACTACCAATACACCACTGTAATGACTGCTCAAAGCTCTTTTTAAAATCAGCCTCACGGCCTGGCAAAGAAGCCAAACCTGATTCGCCAATACTGGCATCGCCCACAGGCGTATTGACTGCCAACAAAGTCAGATTTAAACGCGCCACAGCTGCCTTAACATCTTGCGCAGGCGTGTCGTACGGCCATTGCAGTTCAATCGCTTTAAAGCCACTGGCCGCCGCGCGATCGATGCGCTCGAGCAAGGGCAAGGTCGACCAAAGAAATCCTAAATTTGCAGAAAAGCGGGCCATGATGAACTCTCGTCTCTAAATAGTGGATTAGTGACTTTCTTTAGCGTGATTAATTGTATAGCGCGGGATTTCAATCGTCAGATCTGCCAAACCGATCTTCGCCTGACACGCAAGGCGTGACGTGGTCGACAAGCCCCAAGCGCGATCAAGCAAGTCTTCTTCAGAATCCGAAGCCGCTTCAAGCGACTGAAACCCACTTTTAATGACCACGTGGCACGTCGTGCATGCACAAGATAATTCGCACGCATGCTCAAGCTCAACGTGATTGTCTAGCAGGACGCGACAAATCGATTCGCCCTTCGGTACATTGTCAATTACCATGCCCTCAGGGCAGACATCAGGATGAGGAAGAACCGTAATTTTTGCCATAACCTTAAATGCTCAAGTCACAAAAAATAAAAAAATTCACTTAAAGTTCGTTCAACGACTTACCCTTCAACGCCGCACGGATACTGCGATCCATACGCTGCGCGGCAAAATCATCGGTAACATCTGACAACGCCTTAGTCGCCACGCGAATCGCCTCAATATCGTCGCCTTGCGCACACATCTGTGTTGCCTGTAATTGTTGCGCGATACGCGTTTGCTGAGCCGCACTTAACAAATCCGAATCCGCAGCCAACGCAGCCACCACCGACTCAATCAGTTGTTGTGCATCGACCTGCTGCTCACGCAACATCCGCATTTTGGCATCGTGGTCAGCTAACGAGATACTATCTGACAGCATACGTGACACTTCGTCATCGGTTAAACCATAAGACGGTTTGACCGTCACCGAGGCCTCAACACCTGAGCCCTGCTCTCGTGCGGTCACGCTTAGCAAGCCATCTGCATCGACTTGAAACGTCACCCGAATACGCGCCGCACCCGCCACCATCGGTGGGATTCCACGCAACTCAAAGCGCGCCAACGAACGACAATCCGCAACCAGATCACGTTCGCCCTGCACCACATGCACCGCCAAGGCAGTTTGACCGTCTTTGAAGGTCGTGAATTCTTGAGCCCGCGCAACAGGAATCGTACTGTTGCGTGGAATGATGTGTTCAACCAAACCACCCATGGTTTCTAAGCCAAGGGTCAAAGGCGTGACATCCAGCAACAACCAGTCTTCACCTGGGTTGCGATTGCCCGCTAGCAAATTAGCTTGCAAGGCAGCACCCAAGGCCACGACCTGATCCGGATCCAAATCCGTTAACGGCGGTTTGTTAAAGAGCGCTTGAACACTTGCCTGTACAACCGGCATGCGTGTGGCCCCACCTACCATCACGACACCCTGCACGTCTTTGATGGTGAGCCCCGCATCTTTCAACACTTGCCGAGCACAGGTCAGTGTGCGCTCAACTAATGACTGCGCAAGCGCTTCAAAGGCCACGCGTGTCAACGACAAGTCAATTTTTGCAGCACCTAGCAGCAAGGTTTCAGTATGCGAAGCCTGAGCGGTGAGTGCTTCACGCAACCGACGCGAGGCACTTAATAAGGCGCGCCTGGCAGCGTGATCTAAATCATTCAGGCAATGCACACCCGTAAAATAATCGGCCAAGGCTGCATCAAAATCGTCACCACCCAAAGCGGTATCGCCGCCGGTTGCAACAACTTCAAAGACACCGCGCGTCAACTTCAACAGCGACACGTCAAAGGTGCCACCACCTAAATCAAACACCACATACAGACCTTCAGAGCCGTGATCAAGCCCATAGGCAATCGCAGCCGCAGTAGGTTCGTTTAATAAACGCAAAACGTTAAGCCCAGCCAAACGCGCAGCATCGCGCGTGGCCTGGCGTTGAGCGTCATCAAAATACGCGGGCACCGTAATCACAGCCCCCACGAGCTCATCGCCTAAGGTGCCTTCAGCCAAAAATTTTAATTTCTCTAAAATTTTTGCTGCCACCTCGACCGGCGACACGTCAGCATGTTGCGTATGGATTTTGACGCTTTGGCTATCACGCACAAAATTGAACGGCATGCCAGACGCCAACGCGTCATCATACGAACGCCCCATCAAGCGTTTCACAGACACCAAGGTGTCAAGCGGATGTTGTGCCTGCTGGGCCAACGCCTCTACGCCCACTAACGCTGTACCAC
>CALQNE010000348.1 GCA_943331855.1 Bordetella parapertussis | reverse complement strand
TCCCTTCGAGTGGAAACGTTTGGGCGGCGCGGGTCTGGAAATCATGATCGTGCTGGCGTTTCCGCTATCGATCTGGCTCATGACGCGGTATGGCCTTTCACCCAACATCTCTGCGCTCATCGCCTTTGCTGTCTTGCTTGCGCTCGATTGGAAATTTAATTTTTCAGCCGTCATGGCCCTGATGACGCCCGTGATCTTGATCGGCGGGATGACGATGGGTTGGTTTACGCCAACCGAAGCCGCCGTTGCTGCTGTGATCTGGGCATTGTTTTTAGGCTTGGTGCGCTATCGCTCAATGAACTTGCGCAATTTAATCAAAGCAAGCTTTGACACCATCGAAACCACTGCTTCCGTCTTATTCATTGTCACCGCAGCTTCAATTTTTGCCTGGCTACTCACAACAACGCAAGCAGCTCAAATGCTGACTGCCTGGATCGTGTCGATCACAAGCGAGAAGTGGGTATTTCTTTTGCTCGCTAATTTATTAATTTTATTTGTCGGCTGTTTTATCGACACCATCGCTGCAATCACGATTCTGGTGCCGATTCTATTGCCCGTTGTCTTGCTCATGGGGATTGATCCCATTCACTTTGGCTTAATCATTACACTGAACTTAATGATTGGCCTACTACACCCTCCACTCGGGATGGTGTTGTTTGTGCTGGCGCGCATTGCAAAGCTGTCGGTCGAACGCACCACCATGGCAATCTTGCCCTGGCTCGTGCCATTGATGTTTGCACTGATCGCCATTACGTATATCCCTGCCATCACACTGTGGCTACCGCAACAACTCGGGATTAGCAAATAAGCAAGTGGTGGCGATGCGTGTTAGATAATGACCGCATCGACCGCTTGATTGGTCATAATTGCCATCAAGCGCGCCAACTCTTCTCGCAACTGGCGACGATCAAGCACCATATCGATCGCACCTTTTTGTTGCAAAAATTCTGAACGCTGAAAACCCTCTGGAAGTTTTTCACGCACTGTTTGCTCGATCACGCGTGGTCCTGCAAAACCAATGAGGGCTTTGGGCTCGCCAATCACGACATCACCCATAAACGCAAAGCTGGCCGACACACCACCCATTGTGGGGTCTGTTAGAACGCTGATAAAGGGTAATTTCGCGTCAGACAAGCGCGTGAGCATGGCATTTGTTTTTGCCATTTGCATCAGCGAAAACAAGCTTTCTTGCATGCGTGCACCGCCTGAAGCGGCAACACAAATGAAGGGGACCTTTTGTGCAATCGCCGCTTTGACGCCTTGCACAAACCGTTCACCCACCACCGACCCCATCGAGCCGCCCATAAACTCAAACTCAAAACACGCCAAGACGCAGGGCACGCTGTGAATACTGCCACTTGTCACGATCAACGCATCGGTTTCGCCGGTTTGACGGACAGCTTCTTGCACACGCTCGGGATACTTGCGCGAATCTTTAAACTTGAGCGGATCCATTGAGCGCGTGTTTGAGCCAATCTCGACACGTCCTTCTATATCGAGCAACGAGTCAATACGCGCACGCGCACCTAAGCGCATATGGTGATCGCACTTTGGGCACACGTGCAAATTAGCCGCTAGATCTTCGTTATATAAAACCGCTTCGCAGGCTGGACACTTAAGCCAAATACCCTCAGGCACACGCTTCGGGGGCGTTGAGGTGGTATTAACCGTTTTGTTAATACGCGGCGGTAATAATTTGCCTAGCCAACTCATGCTGACTTTCCATTGACCGAGGCACTTTCAGCACGTGCAACATTCATTGCCTGACGGATTCCGGAAAGCCAGTTCGCACCCGCATCAATCGCAGCCTGCGACTGTTGCTCAACCGGTAAACCCGCACAAGCCTTTGTCATGGTGTCGATCAGTTTGCTACCAATCACGACCGCATCGGCCACTAAGCTAATGCGTTGTGCGCTTGGGGCATCACTAATACCAAAGCCTACGCCTACTGGCAGTGATACATGTTTGCGAATTCCTTTTAAGCGCGTTGCAACATCGGTCGTATCCAGATTGCCCGCGCCCGTCACGCCGTTAAGAGAAACGTAATAGACATAACCACGCGCAATTTTTCCAACAGCACGAATGCGTGTTTCGGTAGAGGTGGGTGCCAACAAAAAGATCGGCGCAATATGGTGTTGTTCAAGCAGGTGCACAAACTCATCGATTTCTTCAGGAGGGTAATCAACCGTTAACAAACCATCTACCCCCGCTTGCTGTGCTTGTTCGGCAAACTGTTTCTGACCTATATTTTCGATCGGATTGGCATAGCCCATCAAGACAATCGGCGTCTGTTGGTCGGTCGTTCTGAAGTCAGCCACCATGGCCAACACATGGCGTAAGCCCACGCCCTGCGCAATCGCATGCTCGGCTGCACGCTGAATGATTGGGCCATCAGCCATCGGATCCGAAAACGGGATCCCAAGTTCGATCACATCAGCACCCGCTTTAACCAACGCGTGCATCAAAGGCACGGTCGTTGCAGGCAAAGGATTGCCTGCGGCGATGTACGGGATCAGTGCAGCTCGCTTTTGTTCTGCAGCACGTGCAAAAGCGGCTGCGATGCGATCTAGTGGTTCATTCATCCGTCTGTTTACCTTTAAAGCACCATGCCAGCGCGTTGCGCCACAGTGTTGATGTCTTTGTCGCCGCGACCTGACAAATTAATCAGGATCACCTTGTCTTTCGACAGCGTAGGCGCCAACTTGGCTGCATACGCCAGCGCATGAGAAGTCTCGAGCGCAGGGATGATGCCTTCGATACGGCAGCAATGATGAAAATACTTGAGCGCTTCGTCATCGGTGACGCTGACATACGAGGCACGACCGCTATCTTTCAGCCAGGCATGCTCTGGGCCTACCCCTGGGTAGTCAAGACCTGCTGACACCGAATGCGTTTCAGCAACCTGGCCGTTCTCGTCCTGCAGCACATAGGTACGGTTGCCGTGCAACACGCCGACCTTGCCAGCAGTGAGTGTGGCAGAGTGCTTACCGCTTTCAACACCTTCGCCTGCAGCTTCGACACCAATCAACTTAGTCTGCTCATAAGGGATGTAAGGGTGAAAAATACCCATGGCGGTCGAACCACCACCTACACAGGCCAGTACGTAGTCAGG
>CALQNE010000347.1 GCA_943331855.1 Bordetella parapertussis | reverse complement strand
TTTTCCCAATCGCTCGGCTACGGTCCGACTTGCGTAGTCCGTCACACCCCCTGGAGGATATGGCACCAGCAGACGAATCGGTTTACTTGGATAGACGTCTTGACTTTGGGCGCTTGCGACGCCCATCAGCGCCCCAAGCAACAGCGCCATCAGTCCTCGCACGTACGTCGCACCTATACTGCTGTTGATGTATCTCTTCATGGCTATTCTCTTTTTGTGATCGATCACGGTCAGTGCAACGGACTGCGGACTTAATCGCCCTTTGCCGCCACGGGTTCGTACCATGGCAAGTCAGGACGCTGGCCATAGCGACGAACACGCAAGTTCGCTTGCTCACCATGACCTGCAAAATTTTCCATATGACATAAACGCGAGCAGTACTCGCCCACCAAGGCAGAAGCTGCATCGGTGGTCACACGTTGATAGGTGCAGGTTTTTAAAAACTTACCCACCCAGAGCCCACCGGTAAAGCGCGCACTGCGTTTGGTTGGCAACGTGTGGTTGGTGCCAATCACCTTATCGCCAAAACTCACGTTGGTTCTGGGGCCTAAAAATAATGCCCCATAGTTACTCATGCGTTTTAAGAAAATATCGGGATCGCGCGTCAATACCTGTACGTGCTCGAAGGCAAGTTGATCTGCAGTTTCGATCAGCTCGTCAAGCGTGTCGACCACGATGACCTCGCCATGCTCAGCCCACGAAACACGCGCAATTTCTGCGGTCGGCAAAATTGATAATTGACGTTCGACTTCGGCCATTGTGGCGCGTGCCAGGGCTTCACTCGTTGTCAACAAAATGGCGGGCGAAGTCGGCCCGTGTTCTGCCTGTCCAAGCAAATCAACCGCACACATTTCAGCATCAACTGAATCGTCCGCAATGATTAAGGTTTCGGTCGGACCTGCGAATAAATCGATGCCAACGCGACCAAACAACTGCCTTTTCGCCTCAGCTACAAACATGTTTCCTGGGCCAACCAGCATATCAACCGGTGCGATGGATTGCGTACCGAGCGCCATGGCACCAACAGCTTGTATCCCACCCAACACCAAAATTTCATCGGCCCCCGCAAAATGCATCGCCGTAACAATAGCCGGATGAGGTGAGCCTTGATAAGGCGGCGCAGTTGCCACGATACGTTTCACCCCCGCCACCTTTGCGGTCAGCACACTCATGTGCGCAGAGGCAATCATCGGATACTTACCGCCGGGTACATAACAGCCCACTGCGTTCATGGGGATATGGGTGTGCCCAAGCACAACGCCTGGCATGGTTTCGACCTCAACATCCTGCATAGAAGCGCGCTGAATTTCAGCGAAGCGGCGAATCTGTGTTTGTGCAAAACGGATGTCTTCGATTTCACGCGCAGACAGTTGCTTGACCGCCTTTTCGATTTCGGCCTGACTCAGTCGAAACTCGCTAGGCTCCCATTGATCAAATTTTGCGGATAACGCTTTGACCGCGACGTCACCGCGCTTTTCAATATCTAACAAAATGCCTTCGACGGTGGCGCGCACCTTAGCATCGGCTTCGGCGACTTCGGCAGCATTACGACCACGTTTCAGATAGCGCACTGACATTGCTTGAACTCCTAACGATTCATCTCAAGCCGCTAGGATACGATATTGTTGAGCTTTATATCCGTTGTCTCAGGGCAGACCCAGCGGATTGCGTCGCGCGTGGCATCAATGCAACCGCCCTCAGCATAAATGCCGCGGCCATCACGAATTCTCATCATTCTTGCTAAAATCTCGTCATAAACTAAGTTATTCTTTGTTGATTGACTCACAAGTTCCTGCACACGCGATTCATCCATCCAGCGTTCACCATTGGGTTTGCTCGCAACACCGTGGCGCCAGTGGTAGATCTCAAGACATTTTTGCTCCAATGTATATGGCTGTGTACGATCCCAAAAATTATTGAACTGACCGGCGCCCAGATAACAGACCCACGAGCCCTCAAAGCCCTTGACGTTTGCAGAAGACTCATCTGGATTGCGAAACCAGACGCGGTCTCCGGGTACGTAAAATTTCATCGGCAAAGGCTGCGAGAGTTTGCCATGTTCGTGCACGAAAGCATCGTTAAAGTCGTCAGCGAGCAAGGGCCGGCTTTGCCAAAGCGTTTCGATCTGCGCCAACAGTAATGGATGCGTCTGCCGCAACTCTTGGGCTAACGCCAAGAGCAGTACGTATTCAGACGCACGAAAGCACGAAAAAGTATATTGAGACTGATGCGTTTTTGGCTGAGTGGTATGTGTCAAAGCCGCGATCATGTCAACACCTGCGTTCAGCACAAAACCCTTTTCTTCGACGTAGGTCCAGTACTCAGTGGGGCGCTCGATTCCCTCAGTATCAAACGCCAACTGCGTCTTTCGAGCCGCCACAGCCGTGAGGCAGCGAATACGCAACGCTGCCAGAAACTCATCATACGTAGGAAAGCAATAAGAACGCGGTCCACGCGCCATCGCGAGTACGATTTCAAGTTCTAGGTCAGGCACTGAGTGCTCAGAGTGCAGCCCCAGTTGTTTGGACAAATCAACCGTATTAAAGCTAGGCGTCAGCGCACGCAAAACATCCGAGGGTGAGATCTGCAGCAACGACCAATGCTCAAACTGTGACACTGCAAGATTGAGGTAAGCTTGAGCGCCTGTGCGTTCAAGCCAGTCGCTCAGTTTTTTCTTTTCAATCAGCCGCGACTCTTTGCTTTCAAAAAGAAAACAAATGCCGCCTAAGTGCTCTAAATCGTGTCTAGAGAAGTACGTCATCGTGCACTCGATTCTCGCGTTATAGTCTTTGTATCAGCCCCTACTTTCTCAGTCTATAGCGATTAACCCTCACCCATGACCATCTCCGAAATACGGCCTGAACAATCGATCGAACTACTCAAAGCGCTTCATATCCTGACGCGCGACGGCAAGCTGAATCAAGACAGTCGTCGCAAACTCAAACAGGTCTATCACCTGTTTCAATTCATTGAGCCAATCTTGGCTCGATTGCTTGAAACAAACCCCGCCTTTTGCGTCGTAGATCATGGTGCAGGAAAATCATATTTAGGATTTATTCTCGTCGATTTGTACTTAAGGCACCAGGCGCCGGCAGCGCGCATGATCGGCATCGAAACTCGCCTCGA
>CALQNE010000346.1 GCA_943331855.1 Bordetella parapertussis | reverse complement strand
CCTCAGTCTGTGTGTTTCATCCTAGCTGGCACCAAGGCGTTGTCGGCTTAGTGGCCTCACGTCTGAAAGAAAAATTCTTTCGTCCAACGCTTGCCTTCGCCCCTGCGGGTGACGATGAACTGCGTGGTTCAGGCCGTTCGATACCGGATGTGCACTTGCGCGATGCGCTCGACCTTGTTTCCAAAAGACACCCAGGTCTAATTCGGAAGTTTGGTGGACATGCCATGGCAGCTGGTTTAACCCTGGGCCGTGATGATTTTGATCGGTTTGTACCGGCCTTTAACCAAGCCGTGATTGAACTGACGGGCCGCAAAAGTTTTGAACCTGTGATTGAAACCGATGGCTCTCTTGAACCGGGTTTTGCCAACGCCCAGGTCGCGGTGATGCTCGAACAAGAGGTCTGGGGCGCGGGCTTTGCAGCACCGCTTTTTTTAGATGAATTTATGGTCCGAAGCCAAAAACTTGTCGGCGAAAAGCACCTAAAACTTGCGCTTGAACGCGGCCATCAACGCTTTGATGCGATCTGGTTTGGCCATACCGAAAGCCTGCCCGAATTCGTACGCGTCGCGTACCGGCTTGATCAGAACGTCTGGAATGGCCGAATCTCAGTACAACTGGTGGTTGAATACGCAGAAGCTGCCTAAGCTGCCGTAGAGCAGTTCTCCGTTAAACTACTGCGTTAAATCATCAGATCGTGGAAAGCAACTAGATGGAAGCCGAACGTCAGAATCAAATCTCTTCTCGTTTAAACGATTACGCGGCGCGCGAACGCGCGCTTCGGGGGTATCTTTGACTACGATGTCAAAGCTGAACGCTTACATGTCGTCAACGCCGAATTAGAAGACCCCAATGTCTGGAACGACCCGAAACGGGCTCAAGAGCTTGGTCGAGAAAAAAAGAGTATCGAAGGGGTCGTAGATACCCTCTCATCCTTAGCCCAAGCCATCACCGATTCGCTTGAGTTATTTGAACTCGCAGCCAGCGACAACGACGACGAGACGCTTGAATCGATCGAAACCGACGCTGCGCAATTTCAGGCCACGCTTGAAGGTATGGAATTTCGCCGAATGTTTTCAAATCCGGCCGATCCACTGAACTGCTTTCTGGATATTCAATCAGGTGCTGGCGGTACCGAAGCGCAAGACTGGGCCTCGATGCTGTTGCGCCAATACCTGCGCTATGCCGAGCGTAAAGGCTTTAAAGCCGAACTACTCGAAGAATCCGAAGGCGAGGTCGCGGGGATCAAATCCGCCACCATCAAAATCGAAGGCGAGTATGCGTTTGGTTTTTTACGCACTGAAAGTGGCGTCCATCGTTTAGTGCGTAAAAGCCCCTTTGACTCATCGGGTGGCCGTCACACCTCTTTTGCCAGTGTCTTTGTGTATCCAGAAGTCGATGATTCGATCGAAATCGATATCAATCCTGCTGATTTGCGCATCGACACCTATCGTGCCAGCGGCGCGGGCGGGCAGCACATTAACAAAACCGACTCGGCAGTGCGTATCACCCATATCCCCACCAACATTGTGGTGCAGTGCCAAAACGATCGTTCGCAACACCGTAACCGCGCTGAAGCCATGCAAATGCTGAAATCGCGTTTGTTTGAACTTGAAATGCGTAACCGTATGGCCGAGCAGCAAAAAATGGAAGACGCTAAAACCGATGTGGGCTGGGGCCATCAGATTCGTTCTTATGTTCTTGATCAAAGCCGCATCAAAGACTTGCGCACCAACGTTGAAATTTCAAACACGCAAAAAGTGTTAGACGGCGATCTTGATCCATTTATTCAGGCAAGCTTAAAACAAGGGGTTTAAAAGATGACTCAACTCACCATTCTGACCGGTACCACCCGCGGCTTGGGCGCCGTGATGGCAACCCAACTGGCACACAGCGGCGACCACCTTGTGACCTTGTCGCGCGTGGCCTCTGACGCCTTGACCGCCACTGCCAAAGCACACGGCACCACCTTGACACAAATCAACGTTGATCTGGGCGACATCAAAGCACTTGAACGGGCCGCCGCACAACTCAAGCCTTTATTGGCCAAGCACACCAGCGTGCGCTTTATTCATAACGCGGGGGTGGTCACCCCGATCGCTCAGTCACAAGACCTCACTGATATCGCCGTGATCAATCAGGCCTTTCAAGTCAATATCACCTCGGCGATCTACTTAACCGCACTAGTGCTAACGGGTGCACAACAGGCCAGCGATTTGCGCGTGATGTTGATTTCGTCAGGTGCAGGTCGTAATGCCAGTTCAGGCTGGGGCGTTTACTGCGCCACCAAGGCCGCCATGGATCGCTACGCAGAAGTCGCGCAACTGGATCAGGGCAAGCGGGCACGAATTGTGTCGATGGCGCCTGGCATGATCGATACCCCCATGCAAGAGAAAATTCGTGCAACGTCAAAAAATGATCTACCCAGCTTGGATCGGTTTTTAGACGCCCACTCGCAGCAAAAATTGGCGACACCTGAAGGCACCGCAACGCGCTTACTCAAAGTACTTGCCAGTGATGCGTTTGGTAACAAGACGATCGACGATGTGCGTGAGCACAACGTTTAAACCTACTTAAGCCCTTTCACTCAATACCGACTCAGCCCATCATGACCGAAACCACCGCAGCCGTGCCCGACGAAAACCACCTGATTGCTGAGCGACGGGCCAAGCTTGCCGCGCTACGTACGCAGGGCGTGGCTTTCCCAAATGATTTCGTGCCGGCAGATCGGGCGCAGGCTCTGCATACGCAATACGGTGAGCAAGAACAAGCCACACTTGCGCAAGCCAAGCACCCTGCCTCGGTCGCCGGGCGCATGATGCTTAAGCGCGTGATGGGCAAAGCGAGCTTTGCGACTTTGCAAGACAGCACCGGCCGCATTCAGATTTATCTAGATCGTAATAATTTAGGCGAAGAGGCGTACGAATCGTTTAAACACTGGGATACGGGTGACATTCTGGCCGTGACCGGTTATATGTTTAAAACCAATAAAGGCGAGCTCTCGATTCATGCTGAGAGCGCACGTATCCTTGCTAAATCGCTGCGCCCCTTGCCCGATAAGTTTCATGGCATTGCCGACCAAGAGTTGCGTTACCGTCAACGCTACGTTGATCTCATCATGACCGAGCAAACGCGCCAGACCTTTGCCGCACGCAGCAAAGCGATTAGT
>CALQNE010000345.1 GCA_943331855.1 Bordetella parapertussis | reverse complement strand
TGGCTGATCAGGGTTTGGCGATTTTACTGGTGGAACAGGTTGCCATGCTTGCACTTGAATACGCGGATCGCGCCCTGGTCTTACGCAATGGCGCCTGCGTCATGCAGGGTGATGCCAAAGAGCTGTTGCACAGCCGCGAGTTGGTGAATAGCTATTTGTCTTAAGCTTACAGGGTCAGTCGTAAAACTCAACGCCTTTGCGCAATCCCTGTCCTTGCTGATCATCGTGACCAAACAGTACCGTCACGCCAGTCGCCTCGATTTTACGAATCTCGCTCATTGAACGGCTTGAGTGCTCGGGGCTCCAGGTGTTGCGCGGATTAATATCCAGATCTAAGTTTGCACGAAGCGCAACCGCGTCAGACGCCAGTAAAAAAGAACCCGACCTATCCAGCCCAACCAAGGCTGTCGTCATCCCCGGGGTATGACCAGGCATCGGCAACAACACAATTCGACCATCGTTAAACAGATCGCGCTGCTCTGTGATCGTTTCGATCGGCAGGTTATGTTTCCAATCCACCGCGAGGTAACCCATTTTTTCAGCCTCAGCTTCGCTGGCCGCTTCAAGCTCTTTGGCGTGACAAATCACCGTCGCCTTTTTGAAGAACTCGTTACAGCCACAGTGATCAGAATGAAAATGTGAATTCACGACGACGTCAATATCACCAGGCTGCAAACCCACCAGCGCAAGCTGATCCAGTAAATTCTCTTCGGGTTTTGAAATCGGCACAATCGCCTTCGCAATCGAACCCCAGCGGCCTGCTGCATCCGTTGTGGTTGATGGATGACATCCCGTATCAAACAAGACATTGCCTTCGGGGTGGCGCAATAAATAACAATTTACAGGTAAGTCGATCAGCTCTTGCCGATCAGCGTCAGGCATATAAATACTTTTACGCAAGCGTAGGCGACCACCCGAGAGAATGTGCATTTTCATTATTCAACAACCTCAGTGCTCAACCATACCTAAGCCAGGCACACGCAACAGCTCAGCCGCGTTGAGTAACGACTGCGGCACAGGTACCGCCTTGTTTGTCGCCAAATCAACGTACACATGAACAAAGTAGCCTTGCGCTGAAGCCTGCACCTCTTCATTTCTGAAGATACCGATTTCGTAACGGATGCTGCTATTACCAAGTTTGCCCAAGCGCATCCCAACGTACACGGTATCCGGAAACGCCATCGAGCTGATAAAACGGCAATGCGTTTCAGCCACTAAACCCACGATTTGTGATTTCTGTAATTCAAGTACGCCCTGCTTAATCAAGAAAGCGGTGACAGCCGTATCAAAATATGAGTAATACACAACGTTATTCACATGTGCAAAAACATCGTTGTCTTTCCAGCGCGTTTCAATTTTGTGGAAATGTGCGAAGTCGTCTCGCGTTTGTGCAGGTGCTCGGCTCATGGTGTCTCTGTATAGGTTTAATGAAAGGTATGATAACAAGGCTAACGAGCTCAGGACACACAGGATAAGCAACCATGCTAAAAGTCTACGCCATTGACGGGATCACCCCCGTTGTTCATCCCACTGCTTATGTGCACCCAAGCGCCGTACTAATCGGTGATGTCATCATCGGTGCACGCTGTTATATCGGGCCCTTGGCGAGCTTGCGTGGTGACTTTGGTCGCATTGTCATCGAAGAAGGCGCCAACATTCAGGATAGCTGCGTGGTGCACGGGTTTCCAGACCGCGAAACCGTAGTTGAGGTCGATGGGCACATTGGTCACGCTGCCATCCTGCATGGCTGCCGGGTTGAGCGCAACGCACTGGTCGGGATGAACGCTGTGGTGATGGATGAAGCGGTGGTGGGCACCTGCAGCATCGTGGGGGCCTCGGCCTTTGTCAAAGCGGGCATGATCATCCCGCCCCGTAGCATGGTGCTAGGCGCCCCTGCGAAGGTCGTGCGCGAACTTAAAGACCAAGAGATCGCCTGGAAATCGATGGGCACCGGTCAATATCAATTACTGACCGAACGGTGTCTGGCTACGATGCAGTGCGTTGAGCCGCTAAGCGAAATTGAGCCCAATCGTAAAAAGCTAAATTTGCAGTCGCCGGCCAAGCCAAAGATTCATTCGATGTAATGTGACGGATGTTTAATGCTGGCGTTGAAAAACACTTAGGCCTGGGCCTGTTCAAACGCTGAGAGCGCATCGGCCGCATACATCAGCGATGGGCCGCCGCCCATGTATATTGCCATCCCCAAGGTATCCACGACTTCTTGTTTGGTAGCACCCAGCTTAGCCAGCGCCTGAGTATGAAACCCGAGGCAACCGTCACATCGCGCAGCAACACCTAAGGCTAGTGCAATCAGCTCTTTGGTTTTCTTGTCTAAAGCACCCTCTTTGGTAGCAGCAGCCGCTAAATCCCCGAAACCTTTCATCAGTTCAGGGGCTGCGATCCTGAGCTTGGCTAAGGACGCGGAAATATCCTTCGTAATCTGTTTGTATTCTTTCGTCATGACGTTCTCCAAATCGAACTCTTTAACAAGCAGGTTAATGACAGCCGCAAGAGCCGCCGTTTTTGCAACCGCCTGCCTTAAGCGGTGCTGCTGCGGTAGCGGATGCCTTGACCTGCGCTGGATAACCTTCTTCGGACAGAACATCTATCAGAGGGGCGGTCCCCTTTGAAAAGTCACCCAGCACGCGCGCGGTGCCTGCTGTCAAATCCACTTCGACCTCTTGAACCCCCGGGACATCCCTAAGCGCTTTTTCGACATGCTTGACGCAGTTGCCGCAGGTCATGCCTGTGATGCTTAAATTGATCGTTTCCATTTCGTGACTCCATCTTCAAAAAAGCTAACAAGTTGATGAGTAGATTATTATCCAATGGCACTCGGAAGAGTATGATTAAGATCATATGGATACATATATTCCTGAGTTTTTACAGACTCTGCTGCCCAAACCCTTGCTACAAGAATGTCGTTCGAAACCTTTTCACAAAGGCGATTACCTTTTTGAGCAAGGCAAAGTGCCAGAGTGGATGTTTTATGTTGTGGCGGGTGAGGTGGCTCTTAGTCGGCTAAGCAATCATGGCGATACCACCATCTTGCAACGCTGCAAAACGGGCTTTGTGAGCGAGGCAAGCCTGCTGGCCAATGTCTATCACTGCGATGCGGTGGCAACGCAGTCTGGTACGTGTCTGAGTGTACCCACCAATACCCTACGAGAAGCCCTCACTGACAATACGTTTTCTTTAAAGTGGATTCAGTT
>CALQNE010000344.1 GCA_943331855.1 Bordetella parapertussis | reverse complement strand
GTAATGATCTGATCGGCCCAGTTTGCGGCGCGAATCCAGAGTGTATTTTTTAAACCGCGATGTTCGCCGCGCGACCAGTGTGGGTGCGACAAGGGGATTGCATCCATCAAGGTGGCCACTAAGGGGACAGGGCTGCACTTCGGTACGTAATGATCGGTGGCGTGAATCAGCTCAACCTGTTGGCTTAAGCGCGCAATACCAAAAAAATTTAAGCCCGTTGCCGCTGACCACGCGGCGTTCAAGGGATAACTGCCTAGCGTGATACCCGCGCTGCGACTAGTACCCGCGGTTAGTTGACTGGATTCAGACTCAGATTCAGACTCAGCACACGCCAACGCAGTCAGTATCTCATCTGCCACCGGCTGCCCAAAGGCAAACGGCACTAACGACAAATCATCATTCGCGCCAAGCTGGCGCAGCATTTCAAGGGTGTAGTTGCCGATGCCGTCAGAGCCGCCCCCTGCAATGCCTTTGCACAGGGCCGACACACCGAACCCCACGCGCATCATGGCTGGATGGGGGGAAGAGACGGAGTAGCGTTTGTCGGCGTTGCGCCCGACCCATCGCGCAAACCGCCTGTTGCGGCAAACTCTTTTTGCGCAGCGTCAAGCATCCACGCAAAGGTTTCGCGCAGGCGCCTGGGTTGCCAGTCGGGTACAAAGGTTTTTAACAGCGTGGTATCGCCACCCAGCTTAAGCACCTCGTTTGCGCGCACAAATAACGGGTTCACACGTGCTTCAAGCGCATGGCCCGTTAATTCAGTGGCCAGCGCAAGCGCTTCTTTTAACGACACCAAATTGCTTGAACAGACATTCACAATTTGCCCAACCGGCGCCGCTTCAAGCAGCTTGCGATACGCGTGCACCACATCGCGCACATCATTAAATTCGCGCCACACATCCATGTTGCCTAACTCAAGCGTTTGCTGCTTGCGTACAAAGTGCGACACGATTTTGGGGATTAAAAAGCTTGCAGACTGCCCAATGCCTGTGTAATTAAACGGCCGCGCCATTACCACCGGCAACTTGGGCAGCCACAACTTGGCCATGTACTCCATGGCCAGTTTGCTCACCGCATAATCATTGGCTGGGTTGACAGGGTTGGCTTCGCTGAGCAACCCACCTTGCAAATTGCCATACACATTGGCGCTGCTAGCCAGCAACACACATTTCAATTGCGCAGCAATCGGGTCAAGGGCCTGCAACAAATTGCGCGTGCCCACTAAGTTGACGTCATAAAACGCTTTAGGTTGACCATGGCCTACAAAAGCCACGCCCGCTAAATGCACGACAAATTGAGGTTGGGCCGCCAGCACGGCGGCTTGCAATGATTCAAGATCCAGCAAATTGGCTTTCACTGAGCGGGGCAGGGTTGGGTCTACATCCCCCAGGCCCCATACCTCGTAGCCATGGGCTTCCAGTTCAGCGGCCAGATGCAAGCCGGTAAACCCTTGCAACCCCGTGACCAAAACGCGTTGGCTGTTGCTCGTGTTCATCCGCGCTGCTCAGCCGGCATTTAAAACGAGAACCCGCGCTCATTGCGCGCCAAGTCTGCCACCACCATCATGCGACAGAGCTCTTCAAGCGTCGTGTTTGGGTCCCAGCCGAACGTGGCCTTGGCTTTTTCAGGGTTTCCAATCAAAAGCTCGACTTCAGCCGGGCGATCAAACTTTGGATTAATCCTGACCAAGACCTTGCCCGTTTTAGCGTCAATCCCTTGCTCTTTTTCGTCGCGACCTTTCCAGTCAAGGATGATGTCTGCCGCCTTAAACGCCATGGTCACAAAGTCACGTACGGTTTCAGTGCGGTTGGTGGCCAACACAAAAGTATCTGGTTCAGCGGCCTGCAGCATGCGCCACATGCCTTCTACATAATCTTTGGCATAGCCCCAGTCACGCTTGGCATCCATATTGCCCAACTCAAGCACATCAAGCTTGCCGAGTTTGATTTTGGCTGCGCTGTCGGTAATTTTGCGGGTGACAAATTCACGGCCGCGCAAGGGGGATTCGTGGTTAAACAAGATGCCACTGGTCGCAAAAATATTATAGCTTTCGCGATAGTTGATGGTCATCCAGTGCGCATACAGTTTGGCCACACCATAGGGGCTGCGGGGGTAAAAAGGCGTAGATTCAATTTGCGGAATCGCCTGCACTTTGCCAAACATTTCAGACGTACTGGCCTGATAAAACTTGATTTTTGGATTGACGATGCGAATGGCTTCAAGCAGGTTCACCGGGCCAATGCCGGTGATCTCGGCTGTGGTCAGGGGCTGTTCAAACGACACCCCCACAAAGCTTTGCGCAGCCAGGTTATAGACCTCAGTCGCGCCTGACGTTTGCAACAAGCGGATACTGGAAGACAGGTCGGTTAAATCGTATTCAACCAAGTGCAAATTGGGGTGATTTTGTACGCCGAGTTCTTCAATGCGCCAAAAGTTCACCGAACTGGTGCGGCGATAAGTGCCGTAAACCGTGTAGCCCTTGCCTAACAGCAATTCGGTTAAATAGGCCCCGTCTTGTCCGGTGATGCCAGTGATCACTGCGGTTGGTTTTGCGCCTGTATTCGCCACGCTTGTATCCAGTTAGCCAATCAAAGGCGTTATTATACTTCTGCAGCGTTTGCCTGCGCCCCTTGCCTGACCCCACGGCTTGCCTTAAGTATTTTCAGTCAACACAATATGATCAAGTCGTTTGTTAAGCATTTATACGATCTACTGACCACCGGGCCGCTTAAAAAAGCGTTTAAAGCAACAACAACCAAGTTTCCTTGGCTTGAGCCGTTTGTTCGGCAGACACAAGTTCGCCTGTTTGACTGGTATCTGGTTAAACCGCGCGTAGCGCACTTTCGCGCCGATACTAGTTTCAAGATTTTGTTTGTTGATGTGTCATTTTTAGTCTTAGAAGATTTAAAAACCGGCATTCAACGGGTTACGCGCAGCATCTTGCTTCAATTACTGAATAACGTGCCCAAAGGCTATGTGATTCAAGCGGTCTATGGTGACCGTCATACAGGCTACAAACCGGCAGTCATGCGCCAGGATGCAGGGGGGTCGTTGACCCTTAGTCGGTCACAAGAGCATCAAGGCATTGAAGTTTGCCCGGGCGATGTCTTTTTAGGCCTGGATTTTGCCTGCGTCACCACGCTCAAAGAGCAAAACTATCTGTCAAAGCTTAGAGCGGCCGGCGTTAAAGTCTATTTTGTGGTGTACGACCTGT
>CALQNE010000343.1 GCA_943331855.1 Bordetella parapertussis | reverse complement strand
CCAACAAAAATCCCACCAATGCTTTTGCCAGTTTTGGCTAAGCCCCCACGCAGCTTGGCTAGCCATGATGATTTTTGTTCTGCCTCATCTGAATCTTCTGACTTTTCTGCGTCTTCTGAGTCTTCTGCCCGGTCTTTTAGGGGATCGCCTTTCCAAGCGTCACCGATGAGGTCATCCTCCTCTGCAGCCACGGAGGCAGTCGCCATCGCCTCGTCATCAGCCAAGTCCTCAGCCTTTGACTCGAACTCACTACCTCTCGGGGACGGCTCTGGGTTACGCTTGAACCATCGGCTCAACAGGCCCGCACGTGGAGCCTCTGTAACCGCATCCTCGACCGCAGGGGCTGTTTGGTCAGCGCTCTGCAGGCTTTCATCGGCAAGTTGGGGGTCGTCGTTAGGCGGGGGCACGTGATTGATCCCCGCGCTCAGGTCAGCGTGAACGGTCTCAGGTGCGGGCTGGCCCGCCTCTGAGTCAGCTTGCTGCTCAGGGGCAATTGGGTCGGACGGGTCGGATTTTTTCTTGAAGAAGCGAAACATAGTGAAGAAGTATATTCGGATCGTCGCAGGTCAGTATCGTCGGACGCCCATCGAGGTGATTGAAGCCGAGGGTTTGCGCCCGACGCCCGATCGCGTGCGTGAAACCTTATTTAACTGGTTAAATTTTTTTTGGGGTGGCGAATTTTCGAATAAACGGGTGCTTGATCTCTTTGCGGGCAGCGGTGCCCTGGGCTTTGAAGCAGCCTCACGAGGCGTAGCGCATGTACAAATGGTTGAACAACAACCCAAGGCACTACTCGCTTTAAGGGCGCTGCGTGACAAGATTGGTGCCGATATGGTGCGAATTCATGCCGGAGATGCAAAGTTAGTTTTAGACCGCCTGGAGGCCGCCCGGTTTGATTTAATCTTTCTGGACCCGCCCTTTGGTCAAAATTGGCTTGAATTCTTGTGGCCCAAGCTAGGCGATTTGTTAGAACCCAACGGTCTTGTTTATATTGAGGCTGAAAAACCAATAATTATGCCCACGGGGTACAGCTTATTGCGCCAAGACCGCGCCGGGGCCGTACACTATCACCTCATCCAAATTGCTGCATTGCAAAAATGATCACTGCTATCTATCCTGGAACCTTCGATCCCTTGACCCGCGGTCACGAAGATTTAGTTCGCCGCGCGGCAAGTTTATTTGACCGCGTTGTGGTTGGTGTTGCGCATAGTCGCAACAAAAAACCATTTTTCTCGGTTGACGAGCGCGTTGAAATTGCACGCGAAGTCTTAGGTCATTATCCCAACGTCAAAGTTGCAAGCTTTGCGGGTTTGTTGAAAGACTTTGTTCGCGAACAAGAAGGCCGAGTCATCGTTCGCGGCTTACGCGCGGTATCTGACTTTGAATACGAGTTTCAAATGGCTGGTATGAACCGCCACCTGTTACCCGAAGTCGAAACATTGTTTATGACGCCCTCGGATCAATATCAATTTATCTCGGGCACCATCGTGCGCGAAATCGCAGAGCTTGGCGGTGACGTCAGTAAATTCGTTTTTCCGTCTGTTGATCGCTGGTTGCAAGCCAAAGCCAAAGAGCGGCGCGAGCAAGGCATCACGCCACCACTCGGTAGCTAACTGACGTGGCGCTGCGCATCACCGACGAGTGCATCAATTGCGACGTGTGCGAACCACAATGTCCAAATGATGCAATCTCGATGGGCGCAGAGATCTACGTGATTAATCCGAGCGCATGTACAGAGTGTGTTGGGCACCACGACGAGCCGCAGTGCAAGGTTGTGTGCCCCGTCGCATGCATTGAAGTGCACCCTGAGTTTTGCGAAACGACAGAGGCGCTGATGGTGAAATACCACACCCTCACGCGCCTGACCGCTTAACGATCTAGGCAGCTGGCCACACGACAGGCTTGGCTTCGGGGTGTACTTTCATTAAACGACTTGGCTGGCCAGTCACGTGGGTGAACCAGACCGCAGCGACTTCGCCTTCGTCGATCACATCAACCGTTTGATCTCCAACCTGAGCTACTTTGCGCACGCTATCGTCGTCTTCAAGCACATCCATCGGGATATCCATGCGCAACATGCCCGGGGCACGCAAGACCAAATAACCCATTCGAATATCGGTACTGACACCAGCCAGACCTGGACATTGCGCCACACTCAGCCAGCCACCCTTCGCACCGACCACAAACCAGCGCTGGTGATATTGTGCAGCTTCGCGATGTTCTGAACCGCTGCAGCCCACCACTGGAAAAGACATTTCTTTTGACATGAATAACGCCCTAGCTTGGTTTAATCTAGCGCTTAGTCTAGCCCAATCCAAACCTTTCTCTTTGAAACCAGAACCCTTATGAAAATCGATCACCTAGATCATCTTGTGTTAACCGTGGCCAGCCTCGAGCGCACCTGCGATTTTTATAGCCGTATTTTGGGCTTTGAGGTCATCACCTTTTTGGGCGATCGCAAAGCCCTGAGGTTTGGGCAACAAAAAATCAATTTGCACCAGGTCGACAACATGTTCGACCCAAAAGCCAAGACCCCAACCGCTGGCTCAGGCGACCTGTGCTTTATCGCGGTCACACCGGTTGATGACATCGTCAACGAACTGAACGCCGCGGGCGTCACGATCGAACTCGGGCCGGTCGAACGCACCGGCGCGGTCGGCAAAATCAGATCCGTCTACCTGCGCGACCCAGATGACAATCTGATCGAATTATCGAACTATCTGCCTTAACTTTAGGGTGTGGGGGGATAGATTCCTAAAATGCATGCAAATTCAGACCAAAGATCGAGGGCAGGTATCGACCGATATCCTCATTTTCCCTTATATCGCAACTTTCTAACTTGCATTAAAGTCGGGCGTCGCATTTAAAAACTTGGAGACAACATGAACAAGACAACTAAGACCGCCGTTCAGGCCTCGCGCCGTAAGCTTTTGCAAGGTGCCGCCGGGCTCGCCGCAATGGGCTTGCCAGCAATTTCACTGGCGCAAAACAAACCGATCAAAATCGGCATGCCCACTATTTTGTCGGGTCGTGTGGCCATGTTGGGTCTGTCATCACGCAACGCTGTGATGCTTGAAGTTGAAAAATTTAATGCGGCCGGTGGTTTGGGCGGACGCATGATTGAAATGGTTGTGCGCGATTCAAAAGGCCAGCCTCAAGAAGCCGCCCGTGTCGCACGCGAATTAGTGACAAGTGATGGCTGTGAACTGCTGTGGGATGCTGAAGCCTCT
>CALQNE010000342.1 GCA_943331855.1 Bordetella parapertussis | reverse complement strand
TTTGTGTCGGCGCAAGGCATGATCATGCGTGGGCAAGAGTTACGCGGCGTACAGGTGCGCGGCATTGATCCTGTGGCTGAAAAGGACGTGTCGGCCGTGGGCAGCCAAATGGTACGTGGCCGGCTGACCGATTTAAAAGCGGGCGAATTTGGCATCGTACTGGGGCAAGACCTTGCAGATATTTTAAATGTACGTGTTGGGCAGACGATCATGATGTTGGCACCCGCTGCCAACATCAGCCCAGCCGGCTTTTCGCCACGGATGCGACAGTTCACCTTGGTGGGTACGTTTCGTTCAGGTCACTACGAATACGACTCGTCTTTAGCCTTCGTGGATGTGAGCGATGCGGCCAAACTGTTTCGTGACAGCGCGCTAGCCGGTGTGCGTTTACGCGTCAATGACATGTATCGCGCCCCTGAAATCGCGCAAGAATTGGCCCGGTTCTTGCCGGCCACGGTTGCGGTGGCAGACTGGTCTCGTAATAACCGCACTTGGTTTGCCGCGGTACAAACAGAAAAACGCATGATGTTTTTGATTTTGGCTTTGATTGTGGCGGTTGCCGCGTTCAATCTTTTGTCTTCGCTTGTGATGGCCGTTAAAGACAAACAGTCCGATATTGCCATCTTGCGCAGCTTTGGTTCAACGCCTGGCGAAATCGCCCGAATATTTTTAGTGCAAGGCGCACTGATTGGCGTGATCGGTACACTATTAGGGGTGGTGGGTGGCTCAGCGATCGCACTCAACATCGATGTCATCGTGCCTGCCATCGAGCGCATGATCGGTGCCCAGTTCTTGCCTCGCGAAATTTATTTCATTAGTACCCTACCGTCTGATCCACGCCTGTCTGACATCACGAGCATTGGTATCACCTCATTGATTATGTCGCTCTTAGCCACGTTGTATCCAAGCTGGCGGGCATCGCGTTTGCAGCCAGCCGAGGTGTTGCGTCATGACTGACTTTGCCTTGCAAGCCTCGCACTTATCCAAACACTATGACGATGGTTTAAACCGCATTGATGTGCTGGTTGATGTCAGCATCGCGATTGCGCGCGGTGAAATGGTGGCGGTGGTGGGTGCTTCGGGTTCTGGCAAAAGCACCTTGCTGCATGCCTTGGGCTTGTTGGATTTGCCCAGCGCAGGGTCAATCATTGTGTCCGGTCAAACCACCGAGGGGTTATCTGAAGCTCAGCGCAGTCGCTTACGTAATCATGCCTTGGGCTTTGTGTATCAGTTTCATCATTTGTTGCCTGAGTTTTCGGCGTTAGATAACGTGGCCATGCCTTTGATCGTACGCCGTGAGTCGCGTGAATATGCGCGCACTGAAGCGCAAAAGGTGCTTGAGCTGGTTGGCTTGCAGGCGAGGGTGCAGCATTTTCCGGGGCAGTTATCGGGCGGCGAACGACAGCGCGTGGCCTTGGCGCGGGCGTTGGTTGCCAAGCCTGCTTGTGTGCTGGCCGATGAACCGACCGGCAATCTTGATCGCCATACCGCGCAGCAAATGTTTCGTTTACTTAAACAAGTGAACGCCGAGGCAAAGACCGCCTTTTTGATTGTGACGCACGATCAAGAGCTTGCTGCGTTAGCCGATCGCCGCCTGTACATGGAGTCAGGGCGCTTGGTGGATGCCTCTTGACACGATGCTGTTTGATACGCATTGTCATTTAGACGCAGCAGAGTTTGATCACGATCGTGCGCAGGTGATTGCGCGCGCGCAAGCCGCTGGTGTCAAAGCGCTTGTGATACCTGCGGTTGAAGTCGCTAATTTTGAAAGCGTACGCGTGTTAGCCCATTCGTTTGCACAAGGGTTTTATGCGCTTGGCATTCACCCCATGTATGTTGAGCGCGCCGCACCCGATGCCTTAGCGCAATTGCGCGAAGCCTTGCTGCAGCATCGTGCCGACCCAAAGTTAATAGCAGTGGGCGAAATCGGACTCGATTTTTTTATCCCTGAAATCGCGCAAGGCGAGCCGCGCGCCAAACAAGAGCTGTTTTACGAAGCCCAGTTAAAGCTCGCGCTTGAATTTGAGTTGCCCGTGCTGTTGCACGTGCGACGTTCGCAAGACACCTTATTGAAATACCTGCGGCGTCATCGCGTGCGCGGCGGGATTGCCCACGCCTTTAATGGCAGCCTGCAGCAGGCGCAACAATTTGTTGACCTGGGCTTTGCGTTGGGCATTGGCGGAGCAATGACGTTTGAACGTGCCTTGCAGATCAGACGGCTGGCGACAGAGCTTGACTTGAGTGCCTTGGTGCTTGAGACCGATGCGCCGGATATTTCACCGGCGTGGTTGGCAAAGGGGGCTCGCAACGAGCCGCACGAAGTGCTGCAGATTGCACACACGCTTGCTGAACTGCGTGGGTGTGTTGTGACAGAGGTGTTGGATGCAACTGCGAAGACTGCACAAAGAGTGTGCCCTGGTTTAGTGCTTACTGATTTTTAACTAACTTTATTATTCAGTTTTAACTGACGTATCTAATGGTATTTAACTGACACGTATGCACTCGGTCGAGTCAGCAAATGCGTTAGCATAGAAACGCCTTAAGTGGCCGAGCTTAGATCGGTTCAATACTATACACGCACTCTCTCGTCGAAAAATTGCGTAGTTCTATTCGAGAATATGCAAGAGCAATCTACTCAGAATGCTTTGTTGTGCAAGTCATCGTTCGCGACGTGGATTATTCCGCACACTAATAAAGAAATAATTTTTTTAAGTGTTGGGTTAACGATGTGTAGTTAAGTAGGGAGCCTAACAATTGATACCGGTGTCTTAAAAAAATTCGATGTAAGTTCTAACGAGAGGCTCAGGATGTTGATTCGCTCGTGTTCGATTTTGCTATCAGCCTGTTTCTTTGCCTCGCCAGTCTTTGCGGCCGGGCCGACCGGCGGTGCCGTCTCTGCAGGCGCTGCAACGATTTCACAATCTGCCGCGCAAACTACGATCAGGCAATCCTCTGACAAGGCTGTGATTAACTGGGGCAATTTTTCAATTGGCAGCGGCGCGTCCGTGCGCTTTGTGCAGCCCTCAGCGTCGTCGATTGCACTCAATCGCGTCACAGGTACACAAGCTTCGGTGATTCAAGGGGCCTTGCAGGCCAATGGGCAAGTGTGGGTGCTCAATCCGAACGGCGTATTGATTGCACCGACTGGTCAGGTTGCCGCAGGCAGCTTTTTGGCCACCACGCGCTCGTTGACGGATCAACAATTCATGGCGGGCAATTACGCCTTCACCGACG
>CALQNE010000341.1 GCA_943331855.1 Bordetella parapertussis | reverse complement strand
GAGTGGATTAAAGCGTATCAACACGGAACGTTGATCCTCAATGTTAAAGAAGAAGGGCTCGAGTCACGCTTGATTGCCTTAATGAACGCATTTTCAATTGAGGATTATTTTTTCCTTGACCAATCTTTTCCCTTTTTAATTAAAGGCGCAAAAGCTGGTCACTCTCGGTCTGCTGTTCGCGTTTCAGAGTTCGAAACGATCGATACCGCCTTGACCCTTGCCGGCAAAGTGAACTGGGTCTGGGTAGACTGCTTTACTAAATTTCCACTCAGCACAGACGATGCAAAACAGCTCAAAGAGGCCGGATTTAAGCTATGTCTTGTCTCTCCTGAACTTCAAGGCAGAGACGCGCAAGTAGAGATCCCTCAGCTCGCAGCATTGTTAAGAGATCGAGACATCATTTGTGACGCCATCTGCACAAAGCAACCAGCGTTTTGGGAAACCATGATCATTCCAAAATGAAAAAACTATGCCTGCATCCACTGTTTTTGATTGGGCTTGCTATTCGGCTGGCCTTAATCGCAGTGATGGCACCCTCGGCCGTCATGACGTGGTACGCCCCCTTTCTAGAGTTCACCACGTCTGGCCTCACAATTGACCCCTGGTCAGTCTGGCTTAAGTATGGGGGTTCTGCGCTTGCCTTTCCTTACGGCTACGCAATGTGGCTGGCCTTCCTTCCCTTTACCCTTATCGCTAAGCTCGTTGGGTTGCCGGTTCTCTATGCCTACTTTGCAACACTGCTAGCCGCAGACTTTGCGTTGCTAGTCATACTTCGCAAGCTTATTCCCAAACAAGAAAACTTACTCTTGTTAGCCTACTGGCTATCACCGATCATCGTTCTTGCCAGCTACGCGCTGGGTCTAAACGATCTCATTCCTGCGCTGCTGCTTACCTGCGCGATCATATTTATTCGCCGGGTCAAACCAACATTAGCGGGCGTGTTCTGTGCGTTGGCGATTTCAGCAAAATTCAGCATGATCGTGGCGTTGCCATTTTTTCTTATCTATCTGTTAAATAATCGCGCACTGCGGCAATGCTTAAAAGCATACCTATTTGGCTTCGGCGTGATCACACTTGCCTTTGGAATACCCTTTCTATTATCGAACGCAGCAATTCAAATGTTGGTTGGCAACCCAGAAATGGGAAAGGTCTACCAATTGGCTGTCAATCTAACCGGCAACATCGCGATCTACGTGGTGCCGTTAATTTATTTTGTCATGCTTTATTTAACTTGGCGCGTTCGCAGACTGAACTTTGATCTGTTTCATGCAACAACTGGGATGGTTTTTTTATCGATCGTTCTGATCACGCCATCGTCCCCAGGCTGGTTCGTTTGGAGCATACCGTTTTTAGTACTGTATCAAGCAATGAGTACTCGCATCTCGGTCATATTGGTGTGTTCATTCTCGGGGCTCTATGTTTTAAGCGCCTTGCTTGTCACGCACCTACAGTTTACAAATGGCTATGACTTTAGTTTGGGCAACTTTTTAAATGAGCATCTTCATTTGGGGCTGAGCGCAAGTTCATTGCTTCACACGATGCTCACAGCGATCGGCTTACTTCTTGCGATCAGGGTCTGGCGCGAAGCGATCAGCAAGAATGATTTCTTTCGCTTGAGCAGGCGCCCCTTCGTCATCGCAATCGCCGGCGACTCAGGCTCTGGCAAAGATACGGTTGCGGATGGGCTCGCAGGCTTATTCGGCGAACATTCGGTCATTAAACTCTCTGGAGACGACTACCATCTCTGGGATCGGCAAAGACCCATTTGGCAAGTGATGACCCATCTCAATCCAATGGCGAATGATCTAGAGCGCTATTGCAACGATCTCACTTCGTTGGTCGACGGTAAAAGCGTACTCACCAGACACTATGACCACACGACCGGTAAATTCAGTAAGCTTTTTAAAATACATAGCAACGATTTTATTATCGCAAGCGGGCTACACACGTTGTATCTGCCAGCGTTACGCGAGCACTACAACTTAAAAATCTATTTAGATATTGATGAAGGTCTACGCAGGCACTTTAAGATCGAACGCGATGTCCATCAGCGAGGTCGCACCTTAGAGCAAGTGCTAGATAGCCTAGAAAAACGAGAGTCTGAGTCCGCTCTTTTTATTCAGCCTCAAGCCGCTCAGGCAGATCTAGTGCTCTCTTTACGGCCTATTCATCCAGATCTGCTAACAATATCAGACCGTACACAACCGATCAGAATGAAATTGGTTGTTAGTACACAGAAAGGATTTAACGAGCTCTCGACGCATCGTATTTTGGTAGGCGTATGCGGACTACATGTTGATATCGATGTAAATGATAGCGATACCCACGTTAGAATGACCATCGAAGGCGAAGCCTCTGGCGAAGATATTGCCATGGCGGCCGGCTTGTTGTGCCCGCGTATTCTAGAATTTCTAGATATTTCACCTAAGTGGCAAGATGGCATGTTAGGTCTGATGCAACTTTTTATTTTGTCCCACGTCAATCAAGCCCTAAGCAAACGGTTTATATCTTGAAAATTAACCATCCAGAACGCCTAAACCGCTTACCTGATGCCTTTCTGTTTGACACAGATAACACTCTGTACGCCTATGATCCGGCCCACGCCGCTGCACAACAAGCTGTGCGAGATAAAGTCGTAAGTACTCTGTCAATTTCCCCCCAAGATTTTGACAAGGCCTTTGCCGACGCCCGCCAGCAAGTCAAGTCTCGTTTAAAAGGCACGGCATCCTCGCATAGTCGATTACTGTATATGCAAAGAATGCTTGAAATCATGGGCTTGGGCTCGCAAGTGCTCATGGCTTTGGATTTTGAACAAACCTATTGGCGTACTTTTTTAAGTCACGCAGTTTTGTTTGACGATGTCAAAGCGTTGTTGGACGATATCCGGCTTCTTGGTATACCCACAGCAATCGTGACTGACCTAACCGCACAAATTCAGTTTAGAAAAGTCGTCTACTTCGGACTCGATCGATATTTTGACTTCATCGTAACAAGTGAAGAAGCTGGGTTTGATAAGCCTCACGAAGCTCCCTTTCAGCTTGCCATAGAAAAAATGCAACCAAAAGGCTCCTGCATCTGGATGATTGGTGATAACCCAATTAACGACATTCAAGGATCCAGAGAGAAAATCAATGCCGTCACGCTTCAAAAAATCCATCGCGGTGTAGAGCTCGGTACTGGTTCGCATCAAGCCGACTGTACCTTCACTGAATTTGGTGAAGTGCGTCGTTTGCTT
>CALQNE010000340.1 GCA_943331855.1 Bordetella parapertussis | reverse complement strand
TGCATCAAGGCGTTTGGCTCTTCGGGCCCGGCGCTATAAATGCCGCGCGGGCGGTGATATTTGAAGCTTCGTCCGGCGAGTTTCACGCCATTGGCAAGCAAGGCTGAAGCTAGCGTGTCGCCGGCTAAGCCCGTGTAGCTTTTGCCATCAAATCGAAACTTAAGCGAGTGACCGCGTGCGATGCGCCCACCCGTTGCGATTCTGTTTGGTTGTGTGCGACTCATTTTGTGGCCTCGGTGCTTCGCGCCGCTTTGATGCTGATGACTTCATGGGTCATGGTGTCGCGCACCAGTTCAAGAATTTGTTTGCAGCCATGGTTGTGGTGCCACCACTCGCGATGCGGGCCTCTTGGATTATCACGCTCGTACACATACTGTTGCCAGGTGGGTTGGCTGGCATCTAGTGCAGGAATCGTTGCGGCTTCACGCACGTAGGTGAATTCAGACTGATCGCGTTTTCCGCAGAAGGGGCAGTTGAACAGTTGCATATGTTGGCTCGCCCTAGTGCCATTGCGGGGTCGGGCCCGCGCCTTTGTCGTCGATGACTTTGCCGTTGGCAAAGCGCTCGAGTGTGTGGCCTTGATTAAACGCGTGTGGCGCATCGTTTGCGATGGTGTGGGCAAAGACCCAACCTGACCCAGGCGTGGCTTTAAACCCACCGTAGCACCAACCCGCGTTCAAATACAAATTATCGATGGGTGTTTTTGAAATGATCGGGCTGCCATCCATCGACATATCCATCACGCCACCCCATTGGCGCAGCATGCGCACGCGGGACAAAATCGGGAACATTTGCAAGCCTGCTGTAACGGCTTCTTCGACAATGGGCAAATTCCCTTTTTGGCCGTAGCTCGGATAAAAGTCGAGGTCGCCTCCCATGACCAGTTCACCCTTGTCGGATTGGCTGACATAAAAATGCCCTGCACCGTAGGTGACGACTGTGTCTATGATGGGTTTAAGCGGTTCAGAGACAAAGGCCTGGAGAACATGCGTTTCAATCGGTAGTTTGAGGCCGGCCATGGCTGCGACGCGTCCGCTATTGCCCGCAACGGCGATGCCGACGCGACCCGCGCTCAGGCGCCCGGTCGACGTATCAATCCCGACAACTTTGTTGCCCTCTCGTACAAAACCTTGCACTTCGCAATTTTGAATAATGTCGACGCCAAGATTTGAGGCTGCGCGTGCAAAACCCCAGGCCACGGCGTCGTGGCGTGCCGTGCCCCCGCGACGCTGGATCAAGCCCCCGATGATCGGGAATCGTGGTGCCTCAGAGCAATCGAGGTGTGGAACGGCTCGCGCGATCTCTTCGCGGCTAAGCCACTCGCAGTCGATTCCGTTCAGGCGCATCCGATTGCCTCGACGAAAAAGTGCATCTCGTTGCCCTTCGGTATGGGCCAGATTGAGTACCCCACGCGGACTAAACATGACGTTGTAGTTCAGTTCTTGAGATAACTGATGCCACAATTTAAGCGACCACTCGTAAAAATGAGCGTTTTCATCTGGCATGTAGTTTGAGCGCACGATCGTCGTGTTGCGACCGGTGTTGCCTCCTCCGATCCAGCCTTTTTCAACCACAGCTACATTTTTGATGCCGTGATTTTTGGCCAGATAAAACGCCGTGGCCAAACCGTGACCACCACCCCCCACAATGATGACGTCGTAGTGTTTTTTAGGCTCGGGGTTACGCCACGCCATGGGCCAATCTTGGTGGCCTTTAAGGGCTTGTTTGGCAAGCGAAAAAATGGAATATTTCATCCCTCTACTGTGCCTTGTTGAGTGGGCGATGTCAATGAAAAAACAAAGGTTTGTTTTGGGGGTTGATGCGCGGGACTGGCGAGGTTGATCATCTACAGGTAGACTCGAGCATATTAAAAAAAAATTATCATCCAAGGAGACATCATGAAAAAAAGCA
This sequence comes from Bordetella parapertussis, assembly GCA_943331855.1. Lineage (GTDB taxonomy): Bacteria > Pseudomonadota > Gammaproteobacteria > Burkholderiales > Burkholderiaceae_B > Zwartia > Zwartia parapertussis_H. Next base: position 1,326 of record CALQNE010000340.1, on the reverse strand, counting down.
CTTGGCTATTTGCGGCGCTATTGGCGTTAGGCGCGACTGCGGTTCAGGCCCAGTGGAATCCCACCCGGCCGATTAAGCTGGTGGTGCCTTACCCGCCAGGTGGGGGCTCAGATGTGGCGGCACGCATGATTAGTGAGAGTGCAGCCAAAAAACTGGGGCAACCCGTGGTCGTTGAAAACCGCACGGGCGCGGGCGGTGTGGTCGGTACCGATGCGGTTTTTCGGGCAGACCCTGACGGCTATACGCTGTTGCTAGGTAGCTCAGATGCGATGACGATTGCACCGCATTTGCAACCTGAACTGATTAAGTACAAGTCAGAAGAGTTTATGGTTGTGGCGCTAGTGAATCAGTTTCCGACAGTGATGGTGGCGCGCTCGGGGCTTGCGGTCAAGAGCCTGGCCGACTTCATCGCTTTGGCTAAAACGGCCAAACTTTCGTACTCGTCTTGGGGGAACGGCAGTTTGGGTCACGTGAGCGGTGAGGCTTTTAAAGCCGCAGCCAAAATCGAACTCTTGAATGTGCCCTATCAAGGTGCCGCGCCCGCCGCGCAAGCGGTTTTAGGGGGGCAAGTCGATGTCATGTTTATGCCTGGCCCGTTGTGGATCTCGTTTAAAGATCGCTTGATCACCTTGGCATCTTCATCGCCAACGCGGTTTGAGAATGTGCCAACCCTGACTGAGCAGGGCGTGCCCGTGGTGGTTGAAGTGTGGCAGGCCATCGTTGCACCGCCCAAAACACCGCAACCTGTGATCGACCGCTTGTATAAAGCCTTTTCTGAAGTGATGACTGAGCCGGCCGTGAAGGCAAAGTTTGAATCGATGGGTAGTGTGCCCCTTTATTCAAGCCAAGCTGCGTTGGCGAGCTTTATTCAGACCGATTTACCCAAGTGGAAAAAAATGCTGGCCGATTCAGACATCAAACCTGAAAAATAGTTCAAGCGATTGTTCGATTAGCAACGCGGTTTCTAGGGGCTTTACAGACTTTTGCTGTAAAGCCCAGTTAACATGAATGGGCCTATTTTTTGGAGCACAACAATGCTAATGGCCTTATTAATCGCGGTGCACACTTTGTCAGCAGTCGTCTGGGTGGGTGGCATGTTTTTGATGCATTCATCGCTGCGACCGACTGCCGCGGCGGTGCTTGAGCCTCCCTTACGTTTGCCCTTACTCTGTGGCGTAATGACGCGCTTTTTTATCTGGGTCAAAGCGGCGATCACCTTGCTTTTTATAACAGGGATCTGGCTCATTTCTTTGTACGGCAGCTTCGGTAAAGCAGGCTGGCACGTTCATTTAATGGCTCTCATTGCAGTGATTATGGCCACCCTCT
>CALQNE010000339.1 GCA_943331855.1 Bordetella parapertussis | reverse complement strand
GATGACTGAACGCATCAAGCGCATGGTGCCTGCCGACGCACCGATTTTGATTGCTGGCGATTTTAATGACTGGAAAGACCGCTTGGCCCCCTTGTTTGTGCAACAGCTTGGCGTGTACGAAGTTTTTGCCAATGCGCCGCGTACGCAAGGGTTGATGCCCAAGCTGCGTGAATCAATGCACCAATTGCGTGGTGTGTGGCGCGGTGACACGCCTTTAGAAATTCGCGCGGGGATGTTTCGCCGTGAGACCTTGCGCAAAAATCAGTTGTCGATGGAGGGTGCGTATAGCCCCACGCCACCACCGCGCACCTTTCCCAGCGCGTTTCCGTGGCTGCGCTTAGATCGTATTTATCAGCGCGGCTTTGCGGTGCGTAGTGCGCGTGTGTTGCGGGGTAGACCCTGGTCGCAGCTGTCAGATCATTCGCCGATTATTGCTGAGCTTGAGTTGCCTTAGTGGGTAAGCATTTGTCGGCAGCCGCAGCTTAGATGAAATAGTAATTAATAGTCGCCCCCCTTACCAGTCAGTGCCACACCAATTCGTAGCAGCATGTAGGCGAGGGCATCTGTTAGGCGGGTGAACAGCGGGCGATGCGCGTAGAGCGAATGCTCAATGACTTTACTGCCGTGTGTCATCGCGGTTTCAAGCGATTGACGCAAGGTCTGTGTGAAGACTGCATCATCGATCAAGACATTGGCTTCGCGCGCCAATAACAAACTAAAGGGATCCAGGTTCGACGACCCCACCGTGGCGACCTCATCCATCACGGCCACTTTGGCGTGCAAAAAGCTTGGCAGGTATTCATAGATTTCAATTCCCGCTTTCAAAAACTGATCGTAGATCCAGCGGGTCGCGTGATACTGCATGTGATATTCAATTTTGCCCTGCAAAAGCAGCTTGACGCTGACACCACGCCTGGCCGCCTGGATCAGCGCATGCCGCAGTTTGTGACCGGGTAAAAAATAGGCGTTCGCAAGGATGATGGTGTGTTGCGCGCGTTCAATGCCTTCAAGATATGCGGCTTCAATTGATTTGCGATAACGCAGGTTGTCGCGCAGCACCAAGGCGGCTTGTACAACGCCCGTAGAAGGTTGCAACGTGGCGCGATGACGGTGGTGCCTAAAACGCAAATGCCGCCAGGTGCGTGGGGCCCTGACTAACAGTCGTAAGTTCAGCTGTAGCCAAAGCAGATCTTGCGCGTGTACCGCCTCGGCCACGATGGGCCCCGTCAGTTGCACTGCATAATCAAAGCGCGGGTCGGTGATACGCCGCAAGGGATCATGCGCAAGATAATCGTCTTCAAAATTAATACCGCCCACAAAGGCCTGATCAGAATCCACCACGACGATTTTGCGATGCAAGCGCCGTAGCCGTTTGAAGTCAAAGGATTTAAGCGTGAACTGTTTAGGCTCGGGGTGATAGATGCGGCACTGGGCACCAACCGCTTGTAAGTCAGACTGAATCTGCTGCGCCTGTTGCGCACTACCAAAGCCGTCTAGCACGACACGTACTTTGACGCCGCGTTGTGCCGCACGTTTGAGATGATGCAAAATCTTTGCGCCAGCGGTATCGAGCTGAAAGATATAGGTTTCAACATGGATACTGTGTTTGGCCTGATCAAACGCCTTGCATAGCGCCGGAAAAAACTGCACACCGTTTTCAAGTAACGCGGCCGCGTTGCCAGCTTTGAAATGCAAGTGCGGATGGATGAATGCCATGGTTAAGCTCGGTCGGGTGACGCGCTGTTCGCGTCAATACGTAGAGTCTGCGGCATGCCTGCTTGCAACTCAATACAAGGGCGGCCCCTAAAACCAAAAAACGACACAGGTCGAAGTGCAAGCAAAAGTAACCAAACCCTTGACGGTTTCAGCGTTCTCCTCTTAGCGTTGTACTCGTTATAACCGCTCGCGGGCGGTTAATATGCCAATTGCTGGCAGATTCACTGAAAAGGACGAGGCTGTTTGATGTCGAATGTTTTACTCACGGGGGGCGCCGGGTATATCGGCAGCCATACGGCGGTGGCCTTGGCTGCGGCCGGGCATCGTGTTGTGGTGTACGACAACTTCAGCAATAGTGAGCCCGCTGCCGTGCAGCGTTTGGCGCAGGTCTTGGGAGCCCCGGTTGTCGTCATCGAAGGCGATGTGCGCGATACGGCGTTATTACAGCGCACCCTGCTTGAGCAAAAAATTGACGCGGTGATCCACTTTGCTGGCCTCAAAGCCGTGGGCGAGTCGGTGTTAAAGCCCGTCGACTATTACGCCAACAACGTGCAAGGCGCGATTAGCCTGTTGCAGGCGATGCAAGGGGCCGACTGTACAACCTTGGTGTTTAGTTCTAGCGCCACCGTCTATGGTGATCCCCACTACCTGCCCATCGACGAAGCACATCCAACGCGCGCGACCAGTCCGTATGGTCGTTGCAAGCTGCACATTGAAGAAATTTTGTCAGATCTAAGCGTGGCCGATCCGTCGTGGCGCCTGGCGGCGTTACGGTATTTCAATCCGGTGGGGGCGCATGCCTCGGGGTTGATTGGCGAGAATCCCAACGGCATCCCCAATAATTTGATGCCCTTTGTGGCGCAAGTAGCTGTTGGCAAATTGCCGCAATTAAACGTGTTTGGCAATGATTACGATACACCCGATGGTACGGGTGTGCGTGACTATATTCATGTGATGGATTTGGCTGAAGGCCATCTGGCTGCGTTGAAATTTTTAATGCAGCACCCGGGCTTGCATACCTTTAATCTGGGTACAGGTCGCGGCTATAGCGTGCTTGAAATGATCAAGGCGTTTGAAGCCGCAAGTGGTAAGCCCGTGCCTTATACCGTTGCGCCGCGTCGCGCGGGTGATATTGCCAGTTGCTATGCCAGTGTTGAGTTTTCAGCGCAAACACTGAACTGGCGGGCAACGCGAAGCTTAAAAGACATGTGTGAAAGCAGCTGGAAGTTTCAGCAAAAAATTTAAATGCGTGACTCAGGCGTTGCGCTTTAAAAAGCGCTCGTCTGATAAGGCCAAGAGCCATGCCATGATCATGATGTAAAAGCTGAGCGTGCGAATGCCGCGCAGAATGAGCTCGGTCCAGCCAAAAACAAAAAAACCAATACACAGTACCAGGCCCATTGCGGCAGCAACGCGCGCGGGCTGTGCAACGTGCGCTGCAAGGCGGCGCGCAAAAATCCAAATCGGTGCCAGGTACATCAGTAAGAGTGCCGCTAAGCCAAGCAGGCCATGGCTTGCCATGCT
>CALQNE010000338.1 GCA_943331855.1 Bordetella parapertussis | reverse complement strand
CATCTAAGCTGCGGCTGCCGACAAATGCTTACCCACTAAGGCAACTCAAGCTCAGCAATGATCGGCGAATGATCTGACAACTGCGACCAGGGTCTACCCCGCAACACGCGCGCACTACGTACCGCAAAGCCGCGCTGATAAATACGATCTAAGCGTAGCCACGGAAACGCACTGGGAAAGGTGCGCGGTGGTGGCGTGGGGCTATACGCACCCTCCATCGACAACTGATTTTTACGCAAGGTCTCACGGCGAAACATCCCCGCGCGAATTTCTAAGGGCGTGTCACCGCGCCACACGCCTCGTAATTGGTGCATTGATTCGCGCAGCTTGGGCATCAGCCCTTGCGTACGCGGTGCATTAGCAAAAACTTCGTACACGCCAAGCTGTTGCACAAACAAGGGGGCCAAGCGGTCTTTCCAGTCATTAAAATCGCCAGCAATCAAAATCGGTGCGTCGGCAGGCACCATGCGCTTGATGCGTTCAGTCATCACTTCGATCTGGCGCACACGTCCGCCTGCAAACAAGCCAAGGTGCACGACAAAGCAATGCACCTCGCGCCCACCCACCGCGATCACGCTATGCAAGAGACCACGCTGCTCTAAACGATGGTCTGAAATATCCTGGTTTTCAAAACTCAAAATGTCGTGGCGCGACAGCAAAGCGTTGCCGTGATCGCTGCGGCTTTTAATGGCGTTGCAGCCATAGGCCACCCCCATGTGCAGGGCGGCGGCCAACGACTCATGCTGGGCATGCAAACGACCATGGCGATCGTTACGCCCTTGCACTTCTTGCAAAAATAAAAGATCGGGCCGCAGACCATGCAACCCAAGTCGCAAGTCAACCATTGAGTCGCGCCCCGAGAGCGAGCGACCTTTGTGGATGTTATAGCTAACGACGCGAAGCAAAGACATGATGGTCGATGCTGCCGACGCCGGCAGTCATCGCCTGTTTAAGAACAAACATACTTCAACGCAACGCCAGGCGCCTAGGCCTTGACTTCGGGTTGACGTAAACGGATGTGCAGCTCACGCAATTGCTTTTCATCAACAGGCGAGGGCGCTTGCGTGAGCAAACACTGCGCGCGTTGGGTTTTTGGAAACGCAATCACATCACGAATCGACTCGGCACCGGTCATCATGGTGACGATACGATCCAAACCAAACGCAATCCCGCCATGGGGTGGTGCACCGTACTGCAAGGCATCAAGCAAGAAACCAAACTTAAGCTGTGCTTCTTCAGCATCGATCTTCAGTGCACGAAACACCTTGCTCTGGATTTCTTCGCGATGAATCCGCACTGAGCCGCCACCGATCTCCCAACCATTGAGCACCATGTCGTAGGCCTTAGCAGTGGCTTTTGACGGATCGGTGCTGAGCAAATCTTCGTGCCCGTCTTTGGGGCTGGTAAAGGGGTGATGCGCGGCCACATAACGATCGGCTTCTTAGTCGTATTCGAACATCGGAAAATCAACCACCCAGAGAGGCTTCCAAACAGCTTCGAACAAGCCCGCATTACGACCAAACTCGCTATGACCAATTTTGACGCGTAAAGCACCGATGGCATCGTTCACAATCTTGGCACGATCCGCACCAAAGAAAATCAAATCGCCGTCTTGTGCGCCTGTGCGCTTGAGCATTTCGGCGAGCGCGGCATCGTGCAAGTTTTTAACGATCGGCGACTGCAAACCATCACGGCCCTTGGCCACTTCGTTCACCTTGATCCAGGCCAGGCCTTTTGCACCATAGATCGATACAAACTTGGTGTAGCTGTCGATTTCACTGCGCGAGATTGAGCCGCCTTTGGGCACACGCAACGCAACGACACGGCTGCCTTCAGTGGTGGCCGCTTGCGCAAACACCTTGAAATCGACGTCTTTCATCACATCGGTCAAATCGGTGAACTCGAGCTTGACGCGCAGATCGGGTTTGTCTGAACCATACAGACGCATCGCTTCGGTGTAAGGCATGATCGGAAACGGATTGGCCAACTCAACGTTTTGCACCGCCTTAAACACATGACGAATCATGTCTTCAAAGATCGCGCGGATTTCTGTTTCGTTTAAGAACGAAGTTTCACAATCGATCTGTGTAAATTCGGGCTGACGATCGGCGCGCAAATCTTCGTCACGAAAACATTTAGTAATTTGATAGTAGCGATCAAAACCCGACACCATCAACATCTGTTTAAACAGCTGTGGCGATTGGGGCAAGGCGAAAAATTCACCGGCGTTCACACGCGAGGGCACCAGATAATCGCGGGCGCCTTCGGGTGTGCTTTTGGTGAGCATGGGGGTTTCGATATCGATAAAACCCAGGCCATCTAAAAATTTACGTACTTCAATTGACACGCGATAACGCAGCATCATATTGCGCTGCATTTGACCGCGACGCAAGTCAAGCACGCGATGGGTCAAGCGTGTGGTTTCAGACAGATTTTCATCGTCAAGCTGAAACGGTGGCGTAACAGAAGGATTCAAAATCTCAACTTCGCGGCAGAGGATTTCGATTTCGCCCGAGGCCAGGTCTTTATTGGTCGTGCCAGCAGGGCGCTCGCGCACCAAGCCCGTAATACGAATACAAAATTCGTTACGCAGGCGTTCAGCGATGGCAAAGCCTTCGACGTTATCTGGATCGAACACGATCTGGGCTAAGCCCGCGCGATCGCGCATGTCGATAAAGATCACCCCACCGTGATCGCGGCGGCGATGTACCCAACCAAACAACGTAACGGTTTGACCTAAGTGGTCTTTACAAACCTGGCCGGTGTAGCAGGTACGCATGCAAACTCCAAAAGATCTGACAAACAGATCTGATAATAAAAATTAATCGGACGAACGAGAAGACGTGGCGGGCGCGTTCGCGCCCTCACCGGGTAAAGCGTTTTGTGCAAGGGCGATTTGAGCCGCCGCCTCAGCCGCGGTAAGAAGCGGACCTGCAGGGGGCGCTACAACACCCATCGAAACAATGTACTTCAGCGCGGCATCGACCGACATATTGAGCGGCACGACTTCGCTGCGCAACATCATCAAAAAGAAACCTGACGTTGGGTTAGGCGTGGTGGGCACATACACGCTGACATAATCTGCCTGCAAATGGTCGGCGACTTCGCCACTTGGAGCGCCGGTCAACAGTGCCACGGTATAGCAACCCGCACGCGGATATTGCACCAACACTGCCTGCCTAAACGCCTGACCATTGGGCGCGAGCAAGGTATCGCTGACTTGCTTGACTGACTGATAGATCGAGCGCACAAGAGGGATACGCCCT
>CALQNE010000337.1 GCA_943331855.1 Bordetella parapertussis | reverse complement strand
GCGTTGGCTTGCACGGCGGTGATTGCAGTCTGGCTGAGTGTGCCAACGATTTGTTGCCGACCGCCCTCAGAGCGCTCGAGCATTTGCAGATCAGGATTGCGTGTACGCAGGGTGTTAATGGCGCGGTCGCGGTTCGCTGTACTTGAAAACGACAGGATGACGGACATGGCACTGCGTTCGATGCCGGTATTCTCAATTTTTTGATCGCGCAGCGCTGCGCGCAGATCGGTTACCAGAGAGTCGTAGCGGGCGGTGAGGGCACCTTGCATATCGACTTGTAATAAGAAGTGCACGCCACCGCGTAAATCAAGCCCAAGATACATTGGGTGTGCGCCAATCGCGCTGAGCCAGCTTGGCGATGCCGGTAGCAAGTTCAGTGCAACGGTATAGGCCGCATCGGCGGCATTTGGGTTAAGCGCTTTTTCGATCGTATCGCGCGCTAGAATTTGCTGATCCGTGTTGGTAAAACGCACGCGTACCGTACCGACCGGACCATTTTGCTCGAAAGAAGCCCCAGAGCTGACGAGGCCCGCTTTTTTCAAGATGTCTTGGGCGCGATCAAGCATCCCCGCATCAAGTTTTAGGGTCGATTTTGCACTTGAAATCTGTACGGCAGGCGATTCGCCATACAGATTAGGTAGTGTATAGAGAAGGCCGATCACAACCGCGACCAGCACCGTCAGGTATTTCCAAATAGGATAGCGGTTCATTGCCGACTGAGATCAAAAAAAAGTTTGACCCCGACGCGACATGCGACGGGGGTTGATCAAAATCCTTACAGCGCTTTGATCGTGCCTTTAGGCAGCACAGTTGCTACAGACGCTTTTTGCATCACAACTTCGATTGGCGTGTTGCTGTGCTCAGAAATTTCGATCGTGACATAGCTGTCGCTGACTTTACTGACTTTGCCAAGCAAGCCACCGGCACAAATGACCTCGTCGCCTTTTGCCAGGGCGGCCAGCAAAGCTTTGTGCTCTTTCTGACGTTTCATTTGTGGACGAATCATTAAAAAGTAGAGCACCACAAACATTAAAACGATAGGGGCCATACCCATCAACGAACTGGCGGTGTCAGCGGCTTGAGCCAGCACGATGCTGGAAATTGTTTGAGCAGACATTAAGGTCTCCTTTAGTAAATGTGAAACGCTGGCTATTGTACCGACTTGGTGGCGCGATCTCTTGTAAATTGCGCCCGCCAAGCTTGAAAACTGCCATTCTCGATGGCTTGGCGCATTTCGGCCATGATTGTCAGGTAAAAATGAAGGTTATGGACCGTATTTAGACGCGAACCGGTGATTTCGTTCGATTTTTGCAGATGATGCAGATAAGACAGCGAAAAGTTCTTGCAAGTGTGGCAAGTGCAGCTGGGGTCAAGTGGCAAGATGTCGTCACGGTATTGGGCGTTGCGAATTTTGACATCACCAAAACGGGTAAAAAGCCAGCCGTTACGTGCGTTGCGGGTCGGCATGACGCAGTCGAACATGTCGATGCCCTGCGCCACGCCTTGCACCAAGTCTTCAGGGGTGCCTACGCCCATTAAATAGCGTGGCGCATTTGCCGGGAGTCGCGGTGCGACATGGGCCAGTATCCGCATCATGTCTTCTTTTGGCTCGCCAACCGACAGCCCGCCGATGGCATAGCCATGAAATCCAATCTCTTTTAGACCTTCAAGGGATTCGTCGCGCAAATTTTCGAACATGCCTCCTTGAACGATTCCAAAGAGCGCATTAGGATTCTTCAGGACGTCAAAGCTTTCGCGCGAACGCCTGGCCCAGCGCAAGGACATACGCATCGAAACAGCAGCTTCTTCAGGCGTCGCCGGCCGATCATTGATCATGTAAGGCGTACATTCATCAAAGACCATCGCGATATCTGAATTCAGCTCGGTCTGGATGCGCATTGACTCTTCAGGTGTTAGAAAGAGCCGCGCCCCGTCAATCGGCGAGGCAAACTTGACGCCTTCTTCGGTGATTTTGCGCATTCCTTGCAAACTAAACACCTGAAAGCCGCCTGAGTCGGTGAGCAAGGGCTGATGCCATTGCATAAATCCATGCAAGCCGCCATGCTTGGCAATGACTTCAGTGCCTGGGCGTAGCCATAGGTGAAAGGTATTGCCCAGCACAATCTGTGAGCCGACTTCGATCAGTTCGTGCGGCATCATGGCTTTGACGGTGCCATAGGTGCCAACTGGCATAAAAATCGGTGTGTCTACTACGCCATGGTTGAGCGTCATGCGTCCCCGTCGTGCCAGACCATCGGTGGCCAGTAGCTCAAAACCGAGCCCTATTTGACGCGTGGATTGAGCAGAGGTGTGTGCCTGAGTGGGGGTTGTCACAGTGTAGGATTCCGTTCAAGAAACATGGCGTCGCCATAACTAAAAAATCGATAACGCTCATGGATGGCATGTTGGTAAGCGCCACGCATCTGTTCTAGGCCGATGAAAGCCGACACTAACATTAATAGTGTCGATTGGGGCAAGTGAAAGTTTGTAATCATTGCGTCAATGACTTGGTACTTAAAACCCGGGGTAATGAATAAACGCGTGTCTCCCGACTGAGGGCTCGTGAGTGCTGGCGATAGCTTGGCCGCACTTTCAAGGGCGCGCACACTGGTCGTGCCCACCGCAATGACACGTCCTCCTAAGCTGCGCGTGCGCGCAATCGCGTCGAGGGTGTTTTGCGGCACTGTGTAGCGTTCGGCGTGCATCACGTGTTCGGCGAGGGTCTGAACGCGTACCGGTTGAAAGGTGCCGGCCCCCACGTGCAAGGTCACGAATGCCCGTGCAATGCCCGCCTGATCAAGTTGTTCAAACAGGGTCTGATCAAAATGAAGTCCCGCAGTGGGTGCGGCAACCGCGCCTGGATCTCGCGCGTAAATCGTCTGGTAACGTTGGATATCCGCTTCATCGGGTTGATGCGTGATGTAGGGTGGTAGAGGGGTAGCGCCAAACTCGTCCAACAACTCAAGAATGGGCCGTTCAAACTCAAGCGCAAAGAGATCGTCTTCACGGCCCAGTACCCGCGCATTAAAGGACTCGGCGAGGCGCAAGGCGCTGCCAGGATTAGGTGATTTGCTTGAGCGGATATGCGCCAAGGCTTGATCAACGCCAGTGACACGTTCGATTAGCACTTCGACTTTGCCGCCCGTGGCTTTGTGGCCGAAGAGGCGAGCTTTGATCACGCGGGTGTCGTTGAATATTAATAGATCGTTGGGCCGTAACAAGCCGAGCAGATCGGTAAATATTTTGTCATGCAGTTGACCGGCTCGATC
>CALQNE010000336.1 GCA_943331855.1 Bordetella parapertussis | reverse complement strand
TCATTCAATGCGCACCCGTATCAAAATCTGTGGATTAACCCGCATTGAAGATGTGCGCGACTGCGCGCAACTGGGCGTTGATGCACTTGGGTTTGTTTTTTATCCGCCGAGTAAGCGTTTTGTCAGCGCGACGCATGCCGCTGACTTGTGCGCGTCTTTACCCGCGTTTGTGAGCACTGTTGCGTTATTTGTAAATCCTGAACCCAAAGATGTGAATGAGGTTATCAAAAAAATGCGGCCGAGTTTGCTGCAATTTCACGGGGACGAAGACCCGGGTTTTTGTTCATCGTTTGGAATGCCTTTCTTAAAAGCCTTCAGGATTGGAGCCCCAAGCTTGGATACAGCCGCTAAGGTCGCAATAACCTGTCAGTCATTTTCGCAGGCCGCAGGCTGGTTGTTTGATAGCTATACCCCCGCTTTTGGCGGCAGCGGTCAATCGTTTGATTACGGGTTACTGGCCGGTTTACAAGACACGGGCTTCACAGCCCGACCTTTGATTGTTTCCGGAGGTTTGAACGCACAAAATGTACAACTTGCAATCCAACGGCTCACACCCTGGGCTGTTGATGTCAGTAGTGGCGTTGAAGAACGACCCGGCGTCAAGTGTGTACAAAAGATGCAGGCCTTTGTGCGAGCCACTCAACTGTAAGGCTTTAGAACTGGCTTTTGACAGTGAACCGCTAAAACCGATACAATGGCGATCTTTACAGGCGGTTAGCTCAGCTGGTTAGAGCGCCACGTTGACATCGTGGAGGTCGTTGGTTCGATTCCAATACCGCCTACCAAATACACCACCCGCAAAGGTGGTTTTTTTGTTTTCGAGCGACCGATCATGGCAAAAAAAGATGAACTCGATCCAGACACCTTGGCGTTAATCCAGTGGTGCACTGAAGTCGAAGTTTTTTTGGTCGCCGCGGGTGCAAGTCTGCGCGAGGCGCAAGACTACATCGAAGAACAGGCTGAATGGTTTACGGATCAGTTTTACGAAGGCCTGACTCCTGAAGAGGCTGCCAAGGCATCACTCAATGAGCCTTAGTTTTTGTAATGCTAAAATCGGGTATCTTTTTAACTAGATTTTGCGTGCAATTCATTCAAGAAGGGCAACCCATTCCAGGTTCTTCGTGCCACTGTTTAGGCACTGACAAATCGTTGGTATTTGTGCCGTTTGAATGCACGCGAGTTCTTACTTGGTGAACTGAGCCCAAACATGATCGCGATTACATTGCCAGACGGTTCTCAACGCCAATATGCAGGTCCGGTGACTGTTGCCGAGGTCGCGCAATCCATTGGCGCAGGGCTTGCTCGTGCGGCATTAGGTGGTCGCGTGACGCGAGGCGAGGATACCCAGCTCGTCGATACAAGTCACCTCATCGAACATGACGCCCAACTGGCGCTGATCACCAGCAAAGATCCTGAAGGCCTTGAGCTCATCCGTCATTCGACGGCACATTTGTTGGCCTACGCGGTCAAGGCGCTGTTTCCTGATGCACAAGTCACAATCGGCCCTGTGATTGAAAATGGTTTTTTCTATGACTTTTCATATAAGCGACCATTTACCCTTGAAGATCTTGCTGCGATCGAAAAGAAGATGGCCGAGCTCGTCAAAAAAGACGAGGTTGTTACGCGCGAAGAGTGGAAGCGGGATGACGCGATAACGTATTTCAAAAGCATCGGAGAAGCCTACAAGGCTGAGATCATCGGCGCAATCCCTGGCAACGAAACGATTAGCCTATATCGCGAAGGCGATTTTATTGATCTGTGTCGTGGCCCGCACGTACCCAATACCGGCAAGTTAAAAGTTTTTAAACTCATGAAGCTAGCCGGTGCGTATTGGCGCGGCGATAGTAACAACGAGATGCTTCAGCGGATTTACGGAACGGCTTGGGCAACCAAAGAAGATCAAGACGCGCACCTCCACATGCTTGAAGAAGCCGAGCGCCGCGACCATCGCAAGATTGGTCGTGAACTCGATCTGTTTCATTTTCAAGAAGAAGGCCCAGGCCTCATCTTTTGGCATCCTAAGGGCTGGGCGATTTGGCAGCAAGTTGAGCAATACATGCGTAACGTGTATCGCGACAATGGTTATCAAGAAGTCAAAGCGCCGCAAATTCTTGATATCTCGCTCTGGAAAAAAACGGGCCACTGGGATAACTATCGCGAAAATATGTTCACGACAGAGTCCGAAAATCGCACCTACGGTTTAAAACCCATGAACTGCCCAGGGCATGTGCAAATTTTTAATTCGAGCCTGCATTCATATCGTGATTTGCCTTTGCGGTATGGCGAGTTTGGTCAGTGTCATCGTAATGAGCCCTCAGGTTCGTTGCACGGCATGATGCGCGTGCGGGGCTTTACACAAGACGATGGTCACATCTTTTGTACTGAGGCCCAGATGCAAGACGAGTGCGCCAATTACACTGCCCTTTTGCAAAAGGTCTATGCCGACTTTGGCTTCACCGAGATCCTTTACAAAGTTGCGACGCGGCCTGAAAAACGCATCGGAAGCGACGAGGTTTGGGACAAGGCAGAGAATGCCTTAATGGAGAGCCTAAAGCGTACGGGTTGCGATTTTGAAGTGTCGCCGGGTGAGGGCGCTTTCTATGGTCCGAAGGTTGAATACACACTTAAAGATGCCATCGGACGCCATTGGCAATGTGGCACGATTCAAGTCGATTTTTCGATGCCTCAACGGCTAAACGCCGAGTATGTTGATGCCCAAGACCAGCGTGTCGCGCCTGTCATGCTCCATCGGGCGATTTTGGGTTCGCTCGAGCGTTTTATCGGTATGCTGATCGAAAACCACGCAGGTGCCTTGCCCGCCTGGTTGGCACCCGTGCAGGCGATTGTGTGCTGTATTTCAGAATCTACTGCTGAATATGCAACAGAAATCACACAAAGCCTGAAAAAACAAGGCTTTAGAGTAGAATCTGATTGTCGAGGTGAGAAGATCACCTATAAAATTCGTGAACACAGTATGCAGAAAGTCCCTTATATCCTGGTGGTCGGTGAAAAAGAGCGTCAGGCTGGGTCTGTGGCTGTGCGTGGCAGAGGCGGTCTTGACTTAGGGGTAATGCCTGCTGAGCAATTCTCTTCACTGCTAAACGAAGATGTGGCATTGCGCCGCAATTCCGGTTCGCCTGCATCGCAGTCGGCCTAACCCTCAGGAGTCGTCAACATCGCAACAGAAAAACCCCATCGCATTAACGGTGACATCCGCGTTCCCGACGTGCGTTTACTAGGAATCGAAGGCGAGCAGTTAGGTATTGTCAAT
>CALQNE010000335.1 GCA_943331855.1 Bordetella parapertussis | reverse complement strand
TTGTGCCTTCAGTCGGATTCGCCTTATCGTCATAAGCAATAACATTAAGCTTATAGGTGTCGGCGCCGGCTTTGATCCCCCCTTTGGCGTTAATCTCTTCAGCAGCCATTTTTACCGCATTGGCCTGAGGCAAACCGTAGACTGCGCCAGGTCCGGTCAGTGAGTCGTTTAGACCGAGCGTCAATTGCTTTTCAGCGGCGCCAGCAAAAGCCATTGCCACCGCTAACGCACCACCCAGCATGCGCGACACGATTGTCGAGGTACAAGTTTTCATATTTTGCTCTCCTGATGTTTTTGAATAATTCTCTTAAAAGGGTAACTTCAATGGCCGAGGTAGGCCTTACTCACTTCTGGATGCGACAGCAATTCAGTGCCGCTTCCCTCTAAAACAATTTCACCCGCTTCGTAAAGATAGGCGTGATCCGCTAAACCAAGTGCCATTTTTGCGTTTTGCTCCACTAATAAAATTGTCACACCACGCGCTTTAATTCGCGCAAGCGTTTCGCCTACTTCTTGCACAATCTTAGGTGCCAAGCCTAGCGAAGGTTCGTCAAAAATACACAGTTTTGGCCGCGACATTAGCGCCCTAGCAATCGCAAGCATCTCTTGCTCACCACCCGACAGAGTGCCTGCCATTTGCGCGGCACGTTGGCGTAAGACTGGAAACATTTCAAACATCTCGCTTAGGTCGTCTGCCTCTTTGGCATCACGCCGGGTATGCGCGCCCATTCTCAGATTTTCTAATACCGACATGCCACCAAACACTTGGCGACCCTCGGGACACATCGTGATGCCATGGCGCACGATCTGATGACCCGGCAGCCGTTCAAGCGCTACGCCCTCGAACTCAATCGATCCAGAACGCGAAGGCAACAAACCTGTGATGCATTTCAAGGTGGTGCTTTTCCCGGCACCGTTAGCGCCAATCAGAGAGACACATTGTCCGACCTTGACTTCAAAACTTACGCCATGCAAGACGTCTGTTTTGCCATAGCCAGCATAGAGATTATTCACGCGCAGCATTTAGTGCTCCGTCCCTAAATAGGCATCAATGACAGCCGGATCCGCACGCACTTGAGCGGGTGTGCCATCGGCAATTTTTTGTCCAAAGTTCAACACGGCGATACGCTGACAGACCTCCATGATTAAGCCCATGTGATGCTCAATCACTAAAACGGCTACGCCGCGGTCGCGGATTCGCAAAATGATCTCTGACAGCTCAGCGCGTTCTTTGGCAACCATACCAGCAGCCGGCTCATCAAGCAGCAAGACACGTGGCTCTGTGGCAAGCGCGGTCGCTACCATTAACAAGCGTTGCTGCGCTGACGAAATTGCTGAAGCGGGTGCATGCGCGACGCCGAGCAACCCCATAAACTCAAGTAAGTCTGCAGCACGCTCTCGTTGAGCCGCGTCTTCCTGGCGATACGACTTCGTGCGAAAAATTGCTTGAGCCGCCTTGGTATTAAACCGGGTATGCGCCCCTAACAGCACCTGTTCTAGCAAGCTAAATTCAGGAAAAAGACTCGTCGTTTGGAAGGTGCGGGCAAGGCCGAGGGCTACACGCTGACCAATCGTCGCAGTCGAAATGTCGTGACCATCTAGCAAAATCTGTCCGCGCGTCGCGCGCATCGTGCCCGAAATCAAATTTACGCTGGTCGACTTACCCGAACCATTGGGTCCTATCAGCCCAACGATTTCACCCGGAGCGATCTCAAGCGTCAATCCTTTGACCGCCTGGACACCACCAAAATTTTTATCGAGCTCACGCACGACAAGCAGAGGCTCAGTCATGCGCCACGCTCTCTGACTTTATTTGACCCATCAGCCCGCACACACATCTTGGTTTCACTTCAAACAAGACTCGCCGTCAAGATTCAGTACGGCGCACGATTAAGTTGCAACGACATCGATATTAGACCGATCGTCTATAAAATCGATTGGTATTTACCCTTGATGAATTCGTTGTGCAAAAAAGTGTTATATATCAAATGAATAGTATTTTTTATGCATATGAATTTTTATATTTTTGTGTATTTATTTAGATATTGACCAATTGAATCTATGGGCACCCTCCACGCCTTCGCTGCCCCTTACGGCACCCGCACAGAAAAAATGTCAGATGCGGATATGCAGTTCAGGCACGCCCGCTCGCTGGCAGCCAAGCAACGCGGTGATACCCGGTCGGCCATTATCTGGTGTGGCACCGAACTGCTGACAGAGCGTGGTTTTCAAATCACGGGCATCGATGAAATTTTGTCTATCGTCGGTGTGCCGAAGGGCTCTTTTTATTACTACTTCAAGAGCAAACGCGAATTCGGTGTAGCGGTCGTCGATAACTATGTGCAGTTTTATGCCGAGAAGATGGCTCTGCTCTTTGACAATCCCGAGCGTACCCCCCTGCAACGTTTACAAGACTTTGTCAACGACGGCAAGCTAGGCATGACGAAATACGATTTCAAACGAGGCTGCCTGATCGGCAATATGGGACAAGAGCTTGCCGCGCTAAACGACGAATTTAGAGAGCGGCTTGAGCAAGTGATGCAGACATGGGAAGCTCGCGTGACAACTTTGTTTGCACTCGCCCGTGACACTGGCGAAATCGCACAAAGTCACGACCCTGAAAGCCTGTCGCAATTTTTTTGGATCGGCTGGGAGGGTGCGATTTTGCGCTCGAAACTCACCCGCAGCGTTGCACCGCTTGATCACTTTGCGCAGATATTTTTTTGTAGCGTGCTGAATCATTCACATGTAATCAAACCTTAGGTAGGTGCAACATCTAAACGTACGGACGAATGTCCATCGTATTTGTCAGTCGTTGGGCTCAGCGCGTCAAGCCATCGCAGAATAATTCAAAAGATAACTCAAATGGCGTACGCCAAAAAGACAGGGAGTAGTGCTATTCAAACCAAACCGCGGTCAATCTCGCTGCCTGCGCTTTAATCAACGGTGGCGCTTTGCGTGATCATATTGATCGCATTTGAGTCAAGTTTTTTCGATCTGCAAAAACTCTGCTTGGCAGGTCATAGTGTGGGCGATATGATGACATCAGAGCGTAAATTAATTCGCGCTTGTTAGGCGTGACCTTCTGCTATCACCCTAGTACGCTGATGCCCATCTTTCGATACATTGACTTTTATGAAACTCAACTTCAAAAAAACTCTTCTCGCAGCATCAATCGCAAGCACTCTTTTAGCGGGCCAGGCACTTGCTGCTGATCCACCCAATATCCTGATCATCTGGGGTGACGATATCGGCCAGTTCAACATCAGCGCCTACAACAACGGCATG
>CALQNE010000334.1 GCA_943331855.1 Bordetella parapertussis | reverse complement strand
CGACTGGGGTGCAAAAATATCATGCCAATCCGGTCCCACGCGTGGGCGGTATCTCGATTTTATTGGGCATGATCCCTGTTTGCGCCATTGCCTACCAGCGCGACCCCGAGATTTTGCGTGATCTGCTGGTGTTGTTTGCCTGCGCCATGCCGGTGTTTTTGGGCGGCCTGTGTGAAGACCTTTTCCGAAATGCACGCGTATCAGTTAGGTTATTACTCGCAATTGTGAGCGGTGCCCTGGTGTACTGGTGGTTTGGGGCCGCAGTCACCCGCATTGACGTCATCGGGTTAGATTCGCTGTTAAAAATCGCCGCCGTCTCCCTGGTGTTTACGTCTTTCACCATCGCCGGTGCCGCCAACGCAATCAATATCATCGACGGCTATAACGGCTTGGCAGCAGTCGTATCCGGCATGATTTTGGCCGGCTTAGGCTATGTCGCCTTTTACCTCGGCGATCGCCTGATACTGGTTGCCGCCGTTGGTATGTTGGGTGCGATTGGCGGCTTCTTGATCTGGAACTATCCCCGCGGCCTGATCTTTTTAGGCGATGGCGGGGCGTACTTTATCGGCTTCATGATCGGTACCTTGTCGGTCGTGATGCTGGCGCGCCACCCGCAAGTGTCGGCTTGGTTTCCGCTGCTGCTGTGCATTTACCCCGTCTTTGAAACCCTGTTTTCAATCTACCGTAAAAAATTCGTGCGGGGCAAATCGCCGGGCGCCCCAGATGGCGTGCATTTGCACATGCTGGTGTACAAGCGCCTGGTGCGCTGGGCCGTTGGCTCAACCGAGGCCCACCTCATCACCGAACGCAACGCCATGACCTCGCCCTATCTTTGGGTGTTGTCGTCTTTGGCGATTATCCCGGCCGTTTTATTTTGGCAGTACGAGATCCCACTTATGATTTGCACGGTCTTGTTTGCCACCAGTTACGTCATTTTGTACCGCACCCTGGTGCTGTTCAGAATGCCAAAGTGGATGGTTTTACAAAAGAAGCGGCGCGGCTAAATGCGCGTGCTGCACGTCTTAAAGACGTTTTTTCCGGATACCTATGGTGGCATCGAGCAGGTGGTCCATACCATCGCCAGCCACACTACACCGCTAGGTGTTGAGAACAAGGTGTTAGTGCTTACTCCTGTTGAGCCTCGCACAGATATGTCACCTGAAGGCTATCAAATCGTACGTTACAAGCGCGATTTGTATGTAGCCTCGACGGGGTTTTCAGTCAGTTTGCTAGCCAACTTCAAAAAAGAAACCGCCTGGGCTGATGTGCTGCACATGCATTTTCCGTGGCCGTACGCAGACCTTTGCTATGTGTTGTCGGGCATTAAAAAGCCTAGCCTGCTTAGCTACCACTCTGATGTCGTCAACCAGGTGCAGCTCAATAAACTCTATGCGCCGCTGCGCGATTTTTATTTGGGCAAGATGAGCAAGATCTACGCCGCCTCGCCCGGCATCATGCAATCAAGCCCCGTGCTGCAAAAGCATAAAGACAAGGTGCGCCTGATTACCTACGGCATCCAACACTTTGACGCCCACGCCGAAACCGACCCCGAAGTACAAGCCTGGCGCACCCAGTTTGGCCCCCGGTTCTTTTTGTTCTTGGGGGCGCTGCGCTATTACAAAGGTTTGCACATTTTGCTTGAGGCCTTAAAAGGTCGCGACTACCCCACCGTGATTGTGGGTCGGGGCGATCAGCACGACGCCTTAGTTGCACAAGCCAAGCAGCTTGGCTTAACCAACCTGCACTTCGTGCCTGAAGTGACCAACGACGAAAAACGCAGCCTGATGCGTGCGGCCTACGGGTTTGTGTTTCCGTCACATATGCCTTCAGAAGCCTTTGGCATCGTGTTGGCTGAAGCCGCCCAGCAGGGCACGCCGATGATTACCTGCGAGATCGGCACTGGCACGAGTTATGTCAATAAAGATGGGGTGACGGGTTTAGTGGTGCCGCCTTCAGATGCGCAAAGCTTTGGGCAGGCCTTGGATACTTTTTGGCAACAACCCGAACAAGTGCAGGTATGGGGCCAACAGGCCTTGGCCAGGTATCAAGAGACCTTTAAAGCCGAGACCATGGCGCAGAAATATATGGCGGCTTATGGTGAGTTGTTGGCGGCGTCGTAAGGATCACATTGAAAAGGATAGCCGATCACTTTTTGGCCGTAAAAAGTGGTTGGCAAACACCTGATCAATCGCAGCTAAGCCAAAGGCCGACACTGAGGCGACTGGTTTAACCGCGCTAAATTCATTAACATGGGTGCTTGCTAAATTATTTAGATATAGGAACGCGCCACTTGCTAGTTTTGAAGGTCCAGGAGGCAAGTAGGCTAAGCGGTTTACACGCCTTTCGGCGACTGCCGCTAAAAAACCGCTTAACTCGGTATCGCTATCAAACCAAGCCGAATGCTCTTTTAGAAAAAACTGAAGAGGGATTAAAGGGCAAACGGCTAGATGGTTACTAAATGCTCGATTGTTTGCGGGATCTACATCGCACTCGTGCGTAAATACATAAACGGGCAACTCGAGCGTCAAAAAAACGCGATCTGTTGTGTCGAAAATAGGGCAGCGAATATTCTCATAGATGAGTCCTGCTCCCAACACGAGGCCTTCGGTAGATCCGTAGAATTTTCCAGCGTTTAGGGGTGAGTTTGCGCTAAGTAGTTTGTGAGCGTCACTCTCAGTCATTCGCGAACAAGCCTACCTTTAAAAATCAATTTGCCAGTGCTAAGCGTTGCTCTATGCAAAATCAAATCTTCGATAGGAGTAGGGTCTCTGCTTACGACTTCGGTGTTGTGAGTTGTTTCACGCATGGCGGTAGAAAAATTAAAATTCTCCTCGCGTGTACAAATAGGCATATCGCGTTGTGTGTTGGCGGTGCCGAAAGACTCAACCGTTAACCGAGATATTAAAGAGGTTTCTAACGTATTCATTTCACAATTACCCGAGAGTTTGATTTGCGCTTCAGTAGTTGAAGACGATTTTACTCAGATAACGGCTGTCTTTCTCAATGACGGAGAGACGAAAATGCCCCTTTAACAAAGCGTAAAAAATACCTGGCAGCACCTAGCGCGCCAAAACCTGTCGATACACACCAACCGTCGCAGCCGCACACGCTTGCCAGTTAAACGACTGAGCTCTTAGCAGTCCGCGGTGCTTCAGATCCTTCGCCAGACCCTCATCACCAATCACACGCGCCATCGCTTCGCTTAACGCAGCAATATCCAGCGGGTTAACCGTTAACGCCGCATCGCCTGTTACCTCAGGCAAAGAAGTCGTATTCGAAGTCACCACAGGCACTT
>CALQNE010000333.1 GCA_943331855.1 Bordetella parapertussis | reverse complement strand
TTGCGTCGGCGGGCACCGGTAGCCCGACCCACCTGTCCGGTGAGCTGTTTCGAGATATGGCAGGCATCGACCTATTACATGTCCCGTATAAGGGCGGCGGCCCAGCCATGAACGACGTCATGTCAGGCGAAGTCGACATTTATTTTGCAGGCCTGTCTACCGCGCTACCGCTCGTCAACGCCGGCAGGTTGCACGCGCATGCGATCACGACGAGCAAACGTTCAGATACCGTGCCGAATCTGCCCAGCATTAGTGAGTTCGGTTTTCCAAACTATTCAGCCATCATCTGGTATGGCGTCTTGTCGCCTGCGGGCCTGCCACAGCCCATTGTGACCATGCTGCGCGAGCATATTTTGGTCATCATGAACATGCCCGAATTTCGCAAACAACTATCAGACTCAGGCGCCGAAGTCTTTGATCAAGGCCCGGCTGAATTCAAAGCCTTTATGAAAGAAGATTTAGACAAGTGGGCCAAAGTCATTGCCGCCACGAAAGTCACTAAATAAATAGGCACTCAACATGAATACCGATCCGCGCACTGACCTCGAGCACAAGCCAGCCGCGAAGAGCAAGCCATGGCTCAAAACAGATTTCTTTTTTTTTGAAATGATCACGTTGCGCTGGGCCGATAACGACGCCTATGGTCACATTAACAACGCGCACTACTATTCGTTTTTTGACACGGCGGTGGATGCATTTTTATTGCACCACGCCCTACGTCAGCTGATCACAGGTCACTACCAAACCTTGGTGGTGGCCTCAGAATGCAGATATTTCAGCCAAGTGTCTGCGCCAGGCACCATACGCGTGGGCGTGCGCCCCGGGCGCTTAGGCCGCAGTTCAACAACCTATGAAGTCGCTGTCTTTACCGACGACTCAAACGAAGCGGCTGCGCAGGGTTTGTTTGTGCACGTTTGTGTTGAAAAGCAAAGCCAACGCCCAACCGAAACACCCAAAAATTTTCGTGAGGCACTTCAAGGGCTAGTTGCTGGCCAATAGCGATCGCGTAAGATTTTTTTATAAAGCTTTCCGGTGGGATGACGCGGCAGCTCAACAGCAAAGTCAATGCTACGCGGGCATTTAAAGTCAGCCAACTGTTCTCGACAATAAGCGATGAGTTCGGCTGCTAGGCTATCACTGCCGTTCTGATCTTTAACCAGCTGAACAACGGCCTTTACTTCTTCGCCAAAATCCAGATTGGGAATTCCGAAAACAGCAACATCCAATACCAGCGGATGACCGATTAGCACGGCCTCGATTTCTTGAGGATAAATATTGATCCCCCCAGAAATGATCATGAAGGCCTTACGATCGACTAAGTACAAATAACCTTCAGCGTCAAGACGCCCGATATCACCGAGCGTTGTCCAACCCAACGCATTGCGCGTCTCAGCTGTTTTTGCCACATCGCCGTGGTACTCAAATTTTGGGCCCTCAGAAAAATAGACAAGACCCGTAGCGCCTACCTCGAGTACGCACCCCTCGTCATCGCAGATATGTGCCACCCCGAGTGCAGCCTTACCCACTGAGCCTTGATGTAACAACCACTCAGCACTCGTAATTGAACAAAAGCCATTATTTTCGGTACCCGCGTAATACTCATCAATCACGGGCCCCCACCAATCAAGCATCTGCAACTTGACATCGATTGGGCAAGGCGCGGCCGCATGAATCGCCCGCTTCATCGAGCTCAGATCAAAGCGCAAACGCGTGGCTTCAGGCAACTTGAGCATACGCACAAACATCGTCGGTACCCATTGACTGTGCGTGATCTGGTGCTGTTGATGCAACGCTAAAGCAGTTTCTGCGTCGAACTGACTCATCACAAAAACCTCGCCCCCAAGCTTGATATTCGTCATGCTATGGCGCAAAGGAGCAGCGTGATAGAGCGGTGCCGGTGACAAATAACGACAATCTTTACCGTAACCGTAGAGCCCTTCTAATAAGTTCACCAAAAAGGTTCGCATCCCCGAGGGCCCGTCAGGCAGGGGCCACTTCACCCCTTTGGGTCGCCCGGTTGTGCCAGATGAGTACAGCATATCCAGTCCCTGTGCCTCGTCTGAAATTGGAGTCACAGAAAACTGCTCAGCGACGGCTTGCCAGCTGACCCAGTTCGCTTGCGCCTGACCCACGACAAATTGCTTCAGCGGTGTAGGCAAGGCTTGACTGACCTTGGCACCAAGCTCAAGCAAATCTTCGCCGACAATCAATACCTTGGCACCGCAGTCTTGCACGATATAGGCAATTTCAGCAACAGTCAGACGAGTACTAATTGTGGTGTAGTAAAGGCCTGCTCTCTCTGCACCGAAACATATTTCAAGAAATTCTCGCTGGTTTTTAAGCAAAATCGCGACATGATCGCCAGATTGGGCGCCACAGTCTCTGAATAAATGGGCCGCCTGATTCGCGCGTTGCTCGAGTTGACCATAGGTCACAACTTCGCTCTCACCACAAATTCTAAAGGCGATCGCTTCTGGATCTTGCGACGTAACGTCAATTGGGTAAAGCAGTCTCATTTCTGTTCATGTGAAATGCAGATTTTCCCAAACTGCGCACCGCTTTTAAGATACGCAAATGCCTCTTTCAATTCTGCAAAATCAAATACCCGGTCAATCACCGGCCTGATTTGATGCTGAGTCATCGCACGCAACAACGCCTCAAACGAATCGCGGTTGCCCACCGTGATCCCTTGCAGACGCACTTGACGCGTGATGATTAATCCCAACGAGGCAGACATCGCAATACCCGACAAAATTCCAATCATCGATAAGGTGCCGCCTGGCCGAACACAGCGCAACGACTGCGGCAAAGTTTTTTCACCTCCTAACTCAACGATGTGGTCATAACCGTTGCCATCGGTAAATTCACGTGAAGCTTTCGCCCACTCTGGCGTTGTTGTGTAATTGATGGTGTAGTCAGCACCCATGGCTTTTAAGCGCTCAATCTTGGCATCGCTTGACGAAATAACCGTCACCTGCGCACCCAACATTTTGGCAAACTGCAAAGCGAAAAGCGATACGCCACCCGAGCCTTGCAACAATACGCGATCGCCTGGCTTGACCTGACCGCATGTCACCAAGGCACTCCAGGCTGTCACGGCCGCGCAAGGCAGCGTTGCGGCCTCAAGATCCGATAAATAAGCCGGGATCTTAACCAAGCCCTCCTCAGACAAACACATATACTCGGCCATCGTGCCATCAATGGGTCCGCCTAACGAATGCGTCAAGCGCTCTTGATTCGGCTCGCCTGAAATCCACTTTTGAAAGTACGTCGGACACACGCGGTCACCGACTTTAAAACGCGTC
>CALQNE010000332.1 GCA_943331855.1 Bordetella parapertussis | reverse complement strand
TTCAAAGCACATATTAAAGACCACCACTCACGTCGCGGCCTTCTGCGTATGGTTAGCCGTCGCCGTAAGCTGCTCGATTATCTCAAGGGCCGCAACCCAGATTCATATCGCTCGTTGATCGAAAAACTCGGTCTGCGTAAGTGATCAAAATCCATGGGGCAGTCTCCCCGTGAAGCAACCGTGGTCGCTGCGGCATTCGTGTCGCACTGTCCGCGGTTTTTCATTTGTAAGGAATAAATGTCATGTTCAATAAAGTGACCAAATCTTTTCAGTATGGCCAACACACTGTTGTGCTTGAGACCGGCGAAATTGCTCGTCAGTCTTCAGGTGCCGTGTTGGTAACTGTTGAAGACACTGTCGTACTCGCAACCGTTGTTGCAAAAAAAGAAGCCAAATCTGGTCAAGATTTTTTTCCGCTGACGGTTGATTACATCGAAAAAACCTACGCAGCTGGCAAAATCCCCGGCGGTTTTTTCAAACGTGAAGGCAAGCCTTCTGAAAAAGAAACACTCACATCACGTTTGATTGATCGTCCTTTGCGTCCGTTGTTTCCTGAGGGCTTCTATAACGAAGTTCAGGTCATCATTCACGTCCTGTCATGTAACCCTGAAATCGATCCTGATATTCCTGCCATGATCGGTGCTTCGGCTGCGTTGGCAATCTCAGGTATCCCCTTTAATGGCCCTATCGGTGCTGCACGAGTGGGTTATATCGATGGCCAATACTTAGTCAATCCAACCGCCTCGCAACTCAAAACCTCAAAAATGGATTTGATTGTGGCCGGTACTGAAGCTGCCGTGCTGATGGTTGAATCTGAAGCTCAACAGCTGTCTGAAGAAATCATGTTGGGTGGAATCGTGTTTGGTCATACGCAGATGCAAGCGGTGATTGGCGCGATTCACGAACTCGTGCGCGATGCGGGCAAGCCCGATTGGGATTGGCAACCAGCGGCGAAAAATGAACCGCTGATTGCGACGGTCACTGCAGTTGCTCAAGGCGCGTTAAATGCTGCGTATCAAACACGTCAAAAACAAGAGCGCACGACGCAGTTGCGTCAGGTTTACTCTGATGCGCATGCCAAAGTTGCTGAAGAAGCTGTCGCACAGGGCCTACCAAAACCAGATGGTGTTGTGGTTGATAACATCTTGTTTGATCTTGAAGCCCGCATCGTGCGTAGCCAGATTTTGTCTGGCGAGCCACGCATTGATGGTCGCGACACACGTACCGTGCGCCCAATCAGTATTCGTATGGGTGTGTTGCCACGTGTACACGGTAGTGCGTTGTTTACGCGTGGTGAAACCCAAGCCTTGGTCATTGCAACCTTGGGCACCAAGCAAAACGAACAGATCATTGATGCCTTGATGGGTGAGTATCGGGATCGCTTCTTGATGCACTACAACATGCCTCCTTTTGCAACAGGCGAAACGGGTCGTGTGGGTACACCTAAGCGTCGCGAAATCGGCCATGGCCGCCTTGCTAAGCGCTCGCTGGTGCCTTTGTTGCCTGATGCGGCTGATTTTCAGTACACCATCCGTTTGGTCTCAGAAATCACTGAGTCAAACGGCTCGTCATCGATGGCGTCGGTGTGCGGTGGTTCATTGGCCATGATGGATGCCGGCGTACCGGTTAAAGATCTGGTTGCTGGTGTGGCCATGGGTTTGATTCTGGATGCAGGCAAGTTTGCCGTGTTGACCGATATTTTGGGTGATGAAGATCACCTGGGCGATATGGATTTCAAAGTGGCGGGTACCGAACAAGGTATTACTGCTTTGCAAATGGATATCAAAATCCAGGGCATTACTAAAGAAATCATGCAGGTTGCGTTGGCGCAAGCCCGCGAAGGCCGTTTGCATATTCTGACCAAAATGCGCGAAGCCACGCAAGGTGCACGTACTGAGTTGTCGGCCTTTGCACCACGCATGCTCACCATGAAAATCAATCCTGAAAAAATTCGTGATGTGATCGGTAAGGGCGGCGCTACGATTCGTGCGCTAACCGAAGAAACCGGTTGCCAAATCGATATCTCAGATGATGGCACCATTGTTGTTTCGAGCGCCGATCTTGATCGCGCGCACGAAGCACAACGTCGTATTGCCGAACTCACTGCAGAAGTTGAAGTGGGGCAGGTATACGAAGGTAGCGTATTGCGTCTGTTAGATTTTGGCGCCATCGTTCAGGTCTTGCCTGGCCGTGATGGTCTGCTGCATATCTCTGAAATCGCAAACTACCGCATCGCTAACATCAATGACGTTCTCAAAGTGGGTCAACCACTGCGCGTCAAAGTCATTGAGGCAGATGACAAAGGTCGCTTACGTTTGTCAGTGAAAGCCATTGGTGGTATCGAACAGCAAACTGAAGGCGGCGCACCCGTGCCAACTGAAGCCCCCGCTGCCGAGCCCCAAGCGCCACAAGCTTAAGCTCGCTTAAGTCACTGCGCTAAACAAAACCCGCTACTAACGTTTAAGCGTTAGTAGCGGGTTTTTATTTGCACCAAACATTACTCTTTTTACAAATAAACTCACGATCACCTGTTGAAGGGTGATCGCAAGGGCGTATCAACGTAGACTATTCATCTGATTAACGAAAAATGGTCAAGGCAGCTGCGGCTGCGGTGTTCATTTGGCTAATCAAGTAATAGTCAATGGCTTGCTGGTTATTGAACTGCTGCAACTTGGCCTGCAGGGCGGTTTGATCGATGTCTTGAATCGAGGCGACTGTGTTTGCCAGATTGGTTGAAAGACTCAAGGCCGCCGCCGCACTCGATTCTAAACCCGTTTTGGTTGCGACCATCGTTGACAGGTGTGTGGATACCGTGTTCAACGCTGTGGTGAGCGCATCAATGGCGGCGTGCGCAGTGGCTTGAGTCGTCACGGTCGAGGCGTTCACCCCTAAGGTGGTTGTTGAGATCGCCAGGTTGCTGATGGTCGTTTGCGAGGCTGTGCCGCCCGTGATACCGCTTTGAATCGTTAAGTTGCTGCCCCCACTGACTAGTACATTTTCACCGTTGACGGCAGCATTTGTGATCAAGTTTGAGATTTGACCCAATAACTGACTAAAGGTTGTGTTCAGCGCCGTGCGATCGCTTGTTTGTAAACCCGCGTTTGCGGCCTGGGTAGCAATATCTTTCGCTTGCGACAGAATGGACGATATCGAAGTCAATGCTGTACTGCCGACGTTAATCACGTTTGTACCTGCGGTAATGTTTTGCGTGACGCTTCTGTAGCCGGCGGCTTGAGCGGTCAGGCGTGTGACAATCCCGACTTCAGCGGCGTTGAGAATCCTGGCGCCCGATGCTAATTGAGTCTGGGTATCAAC
>CALQNE010000331.1 GCA_943331855.1 Bordetella parapertussis | reverse complement strand
CATTCGCTTAAAGGTGCGTTGCCGCTCTGCGGGATCAACCGATGTCTCGAGCGTGTCAGACAATTTATTGAACTCAACGTTAGTCCATTCGCCGGTCTGTTGTTGTTGACCATTGGGCCCATGTTGGTTCACAAGTGAACTTACCGGATCACTAAAGGGCGCTGAGTTTGACCAACCACGGACTCCACGTGTTGGCCCTTTTTCAAAAATTTGTGCCCAGTTTTCTTTCATCGACATCTGTACGTTCAAGCCGGCAGAGCGCCACATCTCGAGCATGATCTGATCGGTTTGTGTCTGATTGGTGTAGTAATTATTCAAGCCTCTGAAGTGAATCACTTCACCCTTATAGCCAGCTTCGGTCAACAGTTTTTTTGCAAGTGCGACATCGTACTTTGGCACGGTCCAGCCCTTTACAAACATGTCGCCATAGAATTCGAATTGCAGGCCTGCAGGCACGCGGGTATGACCGCCCCAAATTGCCTCGACGATTGCGTCGCGATCAATTGCGTGTGTCATGGCTTGCCGCACCTTCGGATTGGCAAGCACTGGATGGTTCTTGTCGAATGTAATCAGACGGTGATTCAAAACGGGCCCACCAACCACCTCGAGCTTGCTATTGCCTTGTATCGTTTTAAACTGATCGGGTGGAATATCAGTAATAAAGTCATACTGGCCAGACAACAGGCCGTTGATGCGCGAAGATACCTCAGGCACGACCATGTAACGGATCTCTTTGACCAGAGGCTTTCCGCCAAAATAGTCATCGTGTGCAGTCAAGACCAGATACTGATCCATTTTCATTTCTTTTACTTTGAATGGCCCCGCGCTTACCGGTGACTGGGCCCAACTACCCCAATCTTTTGATGCCATATAGGCTTTTTTAGAAACCACCTCAGAACCTAAACGCGCAATGCGCCCCTCTAAGGTGAGGTCTGGTACCGCGTTGATCAGACGCACCGTGTAACGGTCGACGATCTCGACACTTTGCAAAGAGGGCCACAAATTACGCGCGATGGCTGTAATCTCAGGTGGAGGCGAATCCATGCTGCCCGGCGTCGAACTTGTTGTCTTGCGACCGATATCTACTGCGATGGTTTTGCTGTCTTGGTTTGGTTGACGGGGCGCGGACGCTCCAAACATCCGTTCGGCGCCAAAACTAAAGGCAACGTCTTCTGCAGTGACCTCATCACCGTTGTGAAACTTCACACCCGGGCGCAACTTGAATTCGACCGTTTTGGCGTCAATGCGCTTCCACGATTCGGCGAGTGAGGGGCGCGGCGAGAGATCACCAACCGTATCTAACTGGATCAGTCCGGCATAAATCATGGGTAGCATGCGTGTGCCAACGTTGCTTTGCTCGCGTAAGGGATCCAGGGCACCGCTCGTCAGTAACTGTTGTACGGCGACGCGTACGATGGGGCGCGCATCTGTGGATTGGGCGAACGCGCTGGGGAAGGCTAAGGCACTTAGCCCTAGCATTGATAGTTTTATGAACCAACGTTTAGATTGAAGCAGCTGCATGTGAATCCTGTTTGAATGGCGAGTTAAAGTGCGACGCTATGCATAATTTTCAAAAAGTGTGGCAATGGTGGTGTGACGGCTTCAGGGATCTTGGCCAAATCGTCATACCGCCGCAGCCTAACCGCTTCGTGTGAAAACGACTGCGCTTCAAACTCAGCGGCTTGTGGCGGGGTGTACACACCGCCCTGTACGATCAGACTGTGTTTCGAGGCTGTCGAAAGAGAGCTCCAGTAAGACTGATCCGTTGCACACAAATAGCGCTTAGCGTCAACATGTAAGCGAATAGGCTCAAGCACAGCGCTTGAGAACAAACCACGTAAAAACGGTAAGGCAACATATTGATGCAGATCGTCGCCGTTTTCATTGGTTGTGGTTGTTTCAACTCGGCCGGTCTTGGCCAATAAGTGACCGATATCGTGCAAGAGCGCGGCAGTAATCGTATAAGGAGTCTCTCCGGCTTGCTCGGCAAGTGACGCACATTGCAATGCATGTTGCAGCTGACTGACTGCTTCACCACCGTACTGATTTTCACCTTCAACGGTCAGCAGTTGCGTGACGTCACTTAAACTCAAAGCCATATCAAACCTTTTTTAAACAAGTGCCCGGCGGATTCGCGCGGACAGCAAATCGATGCACGTCACCGTAGCGATAATGATTAGCATGACTGCACAGGTCTCTGCGTATTGAAAGCCACGGATGATTTCCCACAACACAACGCCAATACCACCCGCACCCACCATGCCGACGACGGTAGCTGAGCGAACGTTGGACTCAAAACGGTACAGGGCGAACGAAATCCAAAGAGGCATCACCTGAGGTATCACGCCATACAAAATTTCATGCAAGGCTGAGGCGCCTGTCGAGCGGATTCCCTCTACCGGCTGAGGGTCGATTGATTCCACGGCCTCAGAAAATAGTTTGGCCAAGATGCCCGTGGTATGAATCCATAGTGCCAACACACCGGCAAAGGGACCTAAGCCGACCGCCACGACAAATAACATGGCGAAGACCATCTCGTTGATCGCGCGACAAGCGTCCATCATTCGACGAACTGGCTGGTAGACCCAGGAGGGGACTAGATTCGATGACCCTAAGAGCGCCATCGGAATTGCAGTGATCACCGCAAGGGTCGTTCCCCACAGGGCAATTTGTAGGGTCACCAGCATCTCTTCAATGAACAGACGCCACTGCGAGAAGTTAGGTGGGAAGAAGTCGGCAGCGTACGTTGCCATATTGCCCGAATCTTTAATCAAGTCAAGCGGACGCATATCTGCGCCCTGCCAAGAGCCTGTTAAAGCGAGCAATAGTGCTGCCCAAGACCCGTACCAAAGAAGACTATGCTTGCTTGGGGCGGGTGCTGACAACGTAGAGGCTGAGGTCGATGCGTTCATGAAATTACTGTTTCAACGCTGCAAGTTTGCTGTCAAGTTCAGCGAGTTTGGCTTTTTTATCTGCAGCATTCATACCCTCGTCATTCTCAACTTTTAAGCGTTGGCTAAACAAATCCAGTTCGCGAATAGGGATGAGTTGCGCGTTCGTAGAAGGTTGAAATCCAGCCAATTTATTAATATTCATTAAGATTTCTTTTTCCTTGGCGTCGGTTTTGCCGTAGTTAAAGAAAAAGTCTTTGAGTTTTTGTTTAGTCGCCTCCGGCAAATCCTTCAACATCAACAGCGGATCAGAGGCAATGAGTGGAGATGTCCAGATCACTTTGATCTCTTTGAATTTTGCAGGTTGAAGCGCTTCAAGTTTTTCTAAGGCCTCACTATTGGCCGTGGCGACATCAACTTGCTTGGATGCAACTGT
>CALQNE010000330.1 GCA_943331855.1 Bordetella parapertussis | reverse complement strand
CCCCAAGGCGATCGAGGCTGACTTCATGATGCACAACGGCATGCTGGCGCTTGACATGCGAGCCCCACTCGTCGGTTACGCCTTGAGGCGCTGGTCAGTTGATTGCTCGCCCAAGCACACCTTGGACCCCAAAGAGCACCATCTTTGGCTGAAGAATTCACAAACACTTTATGGAGTTGAAAGCGCTGCTTTGGCCCCTGGATACTACAAGCCGGTTGATTCAAAGTGATGAATGCCATGAACTGCTGCAAAAAACATAAAACAAAATTCAATCAAAAGGGGCTACGTCATGGACGTTTTTGACCTTCGACAACAGATCGTTCAAGACTATGCCAATTTCGCACGATCTTTTACGAGAGTTCGAGCCGATGATTTGAAGCGTCAGATTGACGAGATCTACGCGAAAGATCAATTTTGGCCTGAGCCCTTACTGCAGATCACCCCCTACTACGAGCGAGGTGCATCCTTAGATGAACTTGCTGCATCAGGCGAAGTAACCTCAACTACAGCCTCTATTTTTAGAGTACCCGATGAACCAGAATTACCACTGCAATTGCACACTCACCAGGTGCAAGCCCTAGCAGCGGCAAAGCAGGGTCGAAGTTATGTAGTCACCACTGGCACGGGTTCGGGTAAATCGCTTTGTTTTTTTGTGCCCATCATCGACGCAATCTTGCGGGCCAAAGCGACTGATAAAACAAAGAAGACAAGAGCGATCATCGTTTATCCAATGAACGCTTTGGCAAACAGCCAAATGGAAGAACTTGAGAAATTTCTCAAGCATGTCCAGCCAGCGCAGCCAATCACGTTCGCTAGATACACAGGCCAGGAAGGCGATGAGGAGCGCAAAAGCGTCGCAGCTAATCCGCCAGATATCTTATTGACCAACTTCATGATGTTGGAATATCTGATGACTCGCCAAGATGCAACGGACCAACAAGTTATCGGGCATTGTCAGAACCTGCGCTATCTTGTTCTTGATGAACTGCATACATATCGCGGACGTCAAGGTGCAGATGTTGCATTGCTTGTTCGCCGCATTAGAGCGCTACTCGCTCCCGACGGATTGCAGTGCATCGGTACATCTGCAACGATGGCTAGTGGTTCAGCAGAAGACCGCAGTACCGCTGTAGCTGCTGTCGCATCAAAACTATTTGGCGTACCCGTTCCACCATCAGACATCATCGGCGAGACCCTTGTTCGCGCAACAAATCCCAGCCTGCATAACGATTCCGTAAAAAACCGACTTGCACCGGCAATTGAGGCGGGCCTGTCACCCTCAATTACTGATGCCGAACTTGTTTTGCACCCGCTTTCAATCTGGATTGAAACTCGCCTTGGACTTACATGGGAGGATGCCAAATGGGTTCGGGCAAGACCTCAAACGCTACAAACTGCTGCGCAGTGGTTATCTGAAGATTCTGGACTAGCTCATCAAAAGTGTTCTGATTTCCTTCGCCAATTTTTACTAGTGACTTCTCTGGCCGAGGCGGATCGCTCAGGTGGACATAACACCGGTAAGCGCGGTTTTTTTGCATTCAAGTTACATCAATTTATCTCGGGTGCAGGTACAGCCTACGCAACGGTTGAGGCACCTGGAAAGCGTACGCTCACAGTTAATGCTCAACAGTTCCTGCCGGATCAACCTGAAAAGCGACTCTATCCCGTTCACTTTTGCAGGGATTGTGGTCAGGAATACCACCCAATTTTTCTTGAACTGGGTGCGCAAGCACAGGTTCTTCCGCGTGAAATTGATGATGTGCCGCCAACGATCAAGCGCAGCGAAGAATCGGAGGGATTAGATCGTCCCCAATATGGCTTTTTGATGCCTGAACCTCAGGACAGCCAATTCGAGTTTTCAGGAAAAGATGAAGATTACCCAGACGCTTGGCTTGAAGAAGATCGCCATGGCGATATCCGACTTAAAAAAGATGCTCGAAAAAACAAAGCTGAACGAATCGCTGTGGAGCCCACAGGCCAGATTGGTTCTGGAACTTACGCCTGGTTTATTCCGGGGAAATTCCGTTTTTGTTTGAACTGCAAGGTAGTCCATTCGGCACAAGGTAAGGACAAAAACCGACTTGCGGCACTGTCTGCCGAGGGCAGATCGTCAGCGACCACGCTCCTTACGCACTCAGTACTACGTTGGATGCATTCTCAAGAATCAATACCGGTTGATCGCCGCAAGATGCTGGGGTTTACCGACAACAGACAAGACGCGGCACTTCAGGCAGGACACTTTAACGACTTCTTGTTTGTCAGTCTTTTCAGGGCAGCATTTTTGGGGGCTGTGAAAGCTGCTGGCGCTGAGGGACTCTCTGCAGATCGACTGGGCCTAGCTGTATTCAAGTCATTAGGTTTT
Organism: Bordetella parapertussis; assembly: GCA_943331855.1. Taxonomy (GTDB): domain Bacteria; phylum Pseudomonadota; class Gammaproteobacteria; order Burkholderiales; family Burkholderiaceae_B; genus Zwartia; species Zwartia parapertussis_H. The sequence continues at coordinate 966 of CALQNE010000330.1, read as the reverse complement.
GAGCGCTTAGGAGAAGCGGGTCTTCGCTCAGAGTGGCTGCTGGACGCAGAACTGCAAGGCGCAAATTTTGTGAATGCACAGAAAGCAATGCGTCAAGTGCTTGCCTACCGCGCATGGTTTGATCAGCGTCGTGGGTGGCGGTTTACCAATCCCAACCTTGAACAACTAGGTCTTGTTCGCGTTGAATATATTGGACTCGATGACCTGTGCAGTAATGACCTCAATTTCGCAGATGCCCCTCCTTTATTGGCCGGGTCCAGTCCAGAAGTTCGAAAGCGTGCCTATCGAGTGTTGTTGGATGTAATGCGTCAAGGTTTAGCGCTTGACCCAGAAGTTTTAGAGCCTGCTGAGCAGGAAACCTTGCGCAGTCGATCTCTCAATACGCTTAGATCACCCTGGGGGCTCGGTAGAGAAGAACAAATGCGTACTGCACGTTACCTGCTGGAGTTTCCTCCCGCACGTCGTGAAAATTCGCTAGCGGATGAAGATAAATTATTGAGGGCTGGCTTCCTCTCAGGCCTTGGGCGTGATTTGCGTAAGCCCGATTTGTGGGAGAGGTCAGACGCACGAACACTTAAGCGTCCCGACTATCAAAAGCTATTGAGTTGCATGTTGCAAGTTGCAGGCAAAGCTGGCCTGGTTGCACAGGTTTCAACTCCGTTCGGTACGACACCAGGTTGGCAACTTAAGAATGCCTGTATTGAATTTCACCTTGGCGAAGGCAGGTCTGAGCGAGGCGGTATGGACAACGCCTTTTTCAGGTCGTTGTACCTCAACTTGTCTCAGGCGATTTCATCCGACTTTCACTATTTTGGTTTTGAAGCAAGAGAGCACACTGCTCAGGTCGATAAAAACCGGCGCGAGGCCCGCGAAATGCGCTTTCGTTATGGCTCGGAAGACAAAAAGAGACTCGCTGAAAACGCCCAAAAATTGAACGAACTGGGAGAGCATCAAAGGTTCTTACCT
>CALQNE010000329.1 GCA_943331855.1 Bordetella parapertussis | reverse complement strand
GTGACGCGAGACTTTGACCCCATCAAACTTGGACTTGATATCTCTGGAAAAAAAGAAGGTTATTTCTTTGACACGACTCGCATAGGTAATTCAAATGCCGGCCACTCGTTTGAACACATCAAAGGCCCAGGTGTGATTGGCCCTGCGTTCAGCGAAAGTGAACGTTTCGCGTTAATTGAGTATCTGAAGTCGATCCCCAATCAAGGCGCGCGTGTCACACCCTACGGGACTCCAAAAAATCCGCTGATTGCCAACGAAGACCCACTTTGGTTTAACAAAAAGCATCCATATTCCCCTCCAACCACTCTCCCAATAGGCGCTAAATAATGTCAGATCATATCGATGGTCCGCGCCAGACTGCCGACCCCGTCAGTGATCTCACCGATTTATTTGCTTTTACGAGTCCGACCAATCCAAAACGCACGGTGCTCATCGCTTGCGTACTCCCTTTCGCAGGCGAATCGGCATTATTTTCAAACACCATTAACTATGCCTTTGTCGTGCGCCGTCTGCGCCAGACAGGTTCCGGCCTGCAAGCTGGTTTTGAACCGCTGCAAGACGAATGGCGCTTTACCTTTCAGTTCGAGGTGCTAGGCCCTGAAACGCAAACTGGTCGAGCCAAGCAGACTGGGCATTGCCTGCTGCCAGGTGGTGCCACGCTCGCGTTGACGGTAGATGATGAGCACGGCTTCGCAACAAGCGACGGACGCACGCGCGTGTTCGCCGGCCTGCGCTCGGATCCGTTTTTCCCGGGCTGGTTGCCTGGAACAATGAAGTCTGTTCCCAATTACCTTGAAAATGACAACGTCTTAAGCGTGGTCGTTGAGTTTGATACGGACTCAACCCTGACACCTCAACAGGGCAGCCTGTATGGGGTGATCGCCGAAACAACCCCACGCCACCCCAATCCAAAAAGTACGGTCATCCCGCGCTTTGACTGGGTCGGTCGCCCTGAACAAACAAACTTCATCATGGATCAGGTGCCAGGCGCACTGGATATTCGCGATCTCTGGAACCAAGAAACGCCCTTCGCGCTCAATGCAGAACGTCTGCCACTTTATCGCCAACGACTCATCGAAAGCTTTCAGCTTTGGGACAGAAAAGATCAGAACATCGAATGGGATGCTGCCTCACTTGAAGCGCATGTACGGGTTCGGCTCAATGATTTTCTGACGATTGACGTTGCCAAGCCCATGAGCGACAAGAGTCATCTTGAAATTGAAAAGAGCACGCTTGAAGGTCGCCCCTACACAACGGGCGGCGGGCGCACCGTCAATGCCAATGTCATCGACATTTTAGTCACGTGGCTCATCAACAGAGACCGGGGCCAGTTTTTACAAGGCGGCGCCTTGCAGGCTACGCAACCAGGCAGCACCACGTTTCCGTATGTGCGGCCCGGCAATAAGAATATGCTTAGCGTCACGCGCAGCATCGAGCTCAAGGCCTCGGCTCAAGAGGTCTGGCAGGTCATTGGTGGGTTTGGCAGCCTGTGGCATCCCCTCGTGGCACAACTAACACTTACCGGCGAGGGCCCAGGTCAACTGCGCCGCATTGAAACGATTGACGGCAAAATCATGATTGAGCGTCTGAGCGAACGCGATGAGGCTCAAAAAATTTATCGCTATGCACTTGTCAGTGGAATCCCGGCGAATCCCTACAACGGCGCACTCTCAGTTCAACACACAGCAACGGGCTCAAGCGTCACCTGGTCCGTATCGTATCGCCCTGAAGGACAGGGGGATTTAATCGTGCGCTTGATTATCTCGAGCCTTCTGAACGCGGGGATGGCAACGCTCAAAAAGCGTTTTGGCGCTGCAACATGAACGCGCTGCACGCGGCAATCGCCTTGCCAGCCGCCACCGATGGCGCGTTGGCACTTATTAACCATGAAAGTATTTTGGATCGCTGCTGGCAATCGATCGACCTCAGGCCAGACCGCCTACAGATCGCCGCCCAACTCATCGACGAAGAGTATCGTCGTTCACATTTTTTAGGGGACAGTGGCGCTCTTGATCGTTTGCTTGCGCTCTCTGATACCTTTCTGCCGCAGTGCGCCGAATCTGGCGAGGCCTACGTGCTAGCCGCGCAAATTGCCTCTCTGGTGCATCACTTCGAACTAGCAAAGGTCTATTTAGACAAGGCAAGAAATCTTGGCGCTCATGCCCACAACCTCTCGCGTCAACAGCTGTCAATCGATCACGCGACTGGACACAATTGGCAGGGTGTACTCGAGACCAGACAAAGCCTGAGCGAGAAAAACCCTAGCCTTCAAGAGCTTGTCGGGTTGGGTGCTCTATACGCTGAAATCGGTCTGTACCAAGAAGCGGAAAATTCGTACCTCAAGGCGATTGCAGAAGATCGCGAGCATTCGCCGTTTAGTTTAGCCGGGGCTTGTTTTCAGCTTGGCGTTCTGTTTGGTGAAACGACTGCGCCAGCAGATCCTGTAGCAGCGCGGTATTGGTATGAGCAAGCACTAGCTTATCTGCCAGCCTACACGCACGCGCGCGTGCATTTGGCTGAGTTGCATCTTGACGCGGGACACTTCGACAAGGCACTTAACCTGCTGCACCCAATTAAAAATAGCGACGACCCAGAAGTATCTTGGCGTCTGGCACAACTCTACGCGCAACAGGGCAATACCCACGACGCTCGTCACTACCTTGCACGTACTGAGCGTAGTTTTGAACAATTGCTTGGTCGTCATGAGCTAGCGTTTGCCGACCACGCGGTCGATTTTTACCTTGAAGAGGGTGAGGATCCAGACAAAGCGCTTCAGCTCGCCCTGTTAAATCTAGACAATCGTGCCACGCTCAGAGCCTTCGAACTCAGCTATGAAGCCGCAAAAGCCGCTCGCCAAAATCTGATGGCCCAAACATTGGCTGAACGAGCCGCGGTGCAGTGGGGGCATCTGCCAGCCTTTGGGCACTCTAGTCTAAGCGAGGGCGAACGATGAACCGACGAACTTTTTTATTAGGCAGTACCGTCGGTACAGTCTCTTGCGCACTATCGGTTGGTTTGGGCTTGGTAACAGGGCCGGCGCTTAGTGCAGTGGTAGCGCAAGACCTTGGCGAACCCTTGACGGCTCTGTCTTGTGCAAATGAAGCATTATTCAGACTCCACAACTGGGAGACAGACCCTGAGCACCGGGCGCTAGACGAAGATTCTGCACCCCTTATTAGCCTATCGGCAAACTGGAAAGCGACCTGGCTGTGACCCGTCTCATCAAGCCTGCTGACGCTCTAGAAACTCAAGCATCACCTGCGCACATTCTTTAGCGTGCGAAAACGGCAAACCGTGCCGCGCATGATTGAAAACGTGGAATTCAGAATTTGGTAACTTGCTGTGCATTTCAGCCATTTG
>CALQNE010000328.1 GCA_943331855.1 Bordetella parapertussis | reverse complement strand
TGAACTTGTCTTGACGCCTCAAGTACAAGCGCTTGTTGATCGTGCGGCTCAACAAGGTTTGCCGCTGTCGTCGCGTTATGCCGTGTTGTGCTTAGACACCAGCGCGTTAAAAGCCCTTGCTACCCGGTTACGCGTGCCCAGTGAGTGTGCTGACTTGGCGCGCTTACTGCAGATTATGTTGTCAGCGATCACGAGCCAAAGCGCAGCCCCTGTTAATGAACCGCAGCGTGTTGAAATGATTTTGTCGTTATTTGAAACCTGCGATGCGCTACGAAAACCCGAACGCTTTGAAGCGTTGTTGACGCTTGCGGGATTGGTTGATGAGAAGATCAATGCTGCACGAAGTGCGTGGGCGTCTTGGTTGGCGATCGTTTTGACCGTTGATGCGGGCGCCGCGGCGCGGGGCGCAAGTGCGCCCGAGCAAATCAAACACGCGGTGCGTGCAGCGCGATTAGCAGCGTTAGCCAACGCAAAGGCCACAACCTGATGTTTCAAGAATCCGAAGCAGATCCTAAGCTGTCTCAAGCAGAATTCAAAAAAATTGAAGCGCATTTACGTGTGCAGTTGATCAACGAGCAATACCGCCATATCAGTCTGAAAGATCGCGCATTGTTGATTTTGATTGCTGGCATCGATGGTGCGGGCAAGGGCGAGACGATTAACCTGCTTAATGACTGGATGGATCCGCGGCATATTCACACCGTGGCGTTCCCTGATCCAAATGAGGAAGATCGCGCCTATCCCCCCGCACGAAGATTTTGGCAGAAGCTACCCGCAAAAGGTGAAATCGGCATTGTGTTTGGTTCGGGTTATACGCCTTTATTTAAAGCGGCTGCGCGCAAGCACCAGGATATTGATGCGCTTGAACAGAACATTCGTTTTGTACGGCGACTTGAAGCGAATCTTGTCGCCAATGGGGTTCAGGTGATTAAGTTGTGGTTTCACTTATCGCGCGAAGCTCAGCGCGCGCGCACAGAACAGCTTTTGTCGAATCCATCGACTGCCTGGCAGGTCAACAAGCTTGATCTGAGGGCGCAGAAAAAATTTGAATCTATCCGACGCGCGGGTCAACTCATTATCGAAGCGACCGATGCGGCGCACTCGCCCTGGGTCATTATCCCGAGTGCAGATCCACAGTTACGCACGGTGCGTACCGCTCAGGCAATCTTGCAGGCGCTAAAGACCACCGCGCCGAAAGTGCCCAAGTTCCATGATCCCGCGCGTCAGTCGTCGTTCCAGTCCGTCGTATATCCCGCCGTGCAGCTGCAACCAGCGCTGACGCTGAGTAAAGACGAGTACGAAACACAAATTTTGCAGTTGCAAAATCGTTTGGCGCTTGCGGTGCGTAGTAAGGCGTTTAAAAAACAAGCGCTTGCTTTAGTGTTTGAAGGGGCAGACGCCGCAGGAAAAGGCGGTGCGATTCGACGCGTGACGCGAGCGATTGATGCGCGGCAGTTTGATGTAATGCCGGTTTCAGCACCGACGCCCGCTGAGATGTCGCGACCTTACCTTTGGCGCTTTTGGGGTAATGTGCCACGTCGTGGACGTGTCGCAATTTTTGATCGCTCTTGGTATGGACGCGTTTTGGTTGAGCGGGTTGAAAAGCTGGTGTCGCGGGCAAGCTGGGTGCGCGCCTATGATGAAATCAATGATTTTGAAAAACAGATGGTCGAGCAAGGCACGATTGTGTTGAAATTTTGGTTGGATGTGACGCCCGATGAGCAGCTCAAGCGTTTTAAAGAGCGTACGCATTCGCCTTTCAAGCAATTTAAAATTACCGAGGATGATTGGCGTAATCGACGCAAGGCAAAGGCCTACGCAACAGCAGCCAAAGAGATGTTTGCACACACCAATACGCTTGAGGCGCCGTGGCATGTTTTACCTGCAAACGACAAGCATTACGCGCGCGTTGAGGTTCTTAAATGTATTGTGAAGGCGCTTGAAGATGCGTAGTCCTGACTGCACGCTTTGCCAAACCTTGGGTGGTCCCGTTCTGTGGCAGAACGCACAACTGCGTGTCATTGATGCGGCCGACGCGTTGTATCCGGGATTTACGCGGGTGATTTGGACCGCGCATGTTGTTGAGATGACTGACCTCAACGCAGTCGAACAAGCTGAACTCATGCGTGTGGTGTTTCTGGTTGAGCAGGTACAACGCGCCGAGCTTAAGCCCGATAAGATCAATCTGGCTGCCTTTGGCAACGTGGTGCCACACCTGCACTGGCATGTTATTCCGCGCTGGCAAGAGGACGCACATTTTCCGCAACCCGTGTGGGCTGCGTTACCGCAAGCGACTGCTGCGGCGCTCGCGACACAAGAGGCGCGACGTGCCAGCACGCAGCAGCGCCTGGGCGCCTATCAGCAAGCCCTGGTGGCACAACTTGAGTCACTGAAGCGTTGATGCGTTCAAATCTGTTGACGCAAAGTGAGTTGGCGTCACACACGGCGTTGTTAGCGCCAGCATGGCAAGTTGCGTTGGGTGCACCTGAGGTTGAACGGGCGCTTGAGGATTTGTCAGCGATGCTCAAGCAACGGCTAAAAAGTAAAGCGATCATTTACCCGACTCAACCGTTTCGGGCGCTTGAAGCGCTAAGCCCCAGCGATGTTCGCGTCGTGATTCTGGGGCAAGACCCGTATCACGGCCCGGGGCAGGCGCAGGGGTTGGCGTTCTCGGTGCCCAACGGCGTGGCGCGTCCGCCTAGTTTGCGCAATATTCTCGCCGAGATTGAGCTTGAATATCCGGATGACCCCTTGCAATTGACGCTCAAGCCCAACGCCGATAACAATGATTTGACGCGCTGGGCACAACAAGGGGTGTTGTTGTTGAACACGGCACTCACGGTTGAAGACGGTGCGCCCGCTTCGCATGCGGCCAAAGGTTGGGAGACGGTGACCGATGCCCTGATTCGTTGTGTGGCACAAGATCAAAAACCTAAGGTGTTTATGCTGTGGGGCGCCCACGCGCAAGCTAAACAAACCTTGCTCGAAAATGAGTCTCAGCACTTGATTTTGAGCTGCAATCACCCCTCACCACTGTCGGCTCGACGGGGGGCGAATCCCTTTATCGGCTGTGGTCACTTTAAAGCGGCAAATGCGTGGTTATTACAACGAAACTTGCAAGTAATTGACTGGAAAGCATAATTATTCGCCCTAGAGGGTTTACCCCGAGCTAAAAATAGGGTAGTATTCGCACACTGCAAAAAAGATGTCGCAGTCGCTGGCAGGCTTAGCCTAGCCAAGCACACACATCATCGATTTCTGACCTCCTTTCCTTTCGTGGGCAGCAAGTGTGATCCAGATAGATGGATCTCCAGCCCAGACGTTCGGTTGATTCGGTCGGCACGATGCTCGATTCAACCGACTACC
>CALQNE010000327.1 GCA_943331855.1 Bordetella parapertussis | reverse complement strand
CTTCGAACAGGATCGCGCAGGGCTTGCTCAAGCCTCGTGCCCATCCATAACCAAAGACAAATACTCGGAAAATTAACAATCGAAACAAGCAAACAACCAAACAATACAAACCAGGCAGCTGCGTGCTGGGGTAGGTAGTTGCTAGAAAAACTGACAGCAATCATCCACGCTTTAGGATTGACCGCCTGAAATGCAACAGCCCCCCAAAAGCCCAAAGGCGCTGACCCCGCTAGCGACTGACCGCGCTCTGGCAAGGGATCACTCGTCGCCACCCCCCAAGCCAGATACAACAAATAAGCAAAGCCCAGCACCTTCATGATTTGGTACATGCCCGGGAATGCCTGAAATAAGCCATTCAACCCAAAGCCGACCGCCACGAGCATGACAAAAAAACCAGTGGTGACACCCACAGCGTGAGGTATAGACTGTTTGAACCCAAAATTTACGCCTGAGGCCAACAACATCAGGTTATTGGGCCCAGGCGTCACCGACGTAGCTAAGGCGAAGATCGCGATCGAGTAAATGAGCGCGGCGTAATCAGCCATTAATGCAGAAGACTCGTCTTAAGTTCACAGCACTTTTCGGATCCGGTCAATCGCGCGCTCAATGTTCTCAGCGCTGTTCGCATACGAAAACCGCACGTAACCCTCGCCCCAAGCACCAAAACTTGTACCGGACACCGTTGCAACATTGGCATCATTCCAGACACGATCGTGCGCCTGACGTGAGGTCAGGCCAGTACCTTCAATATTTGGGAAGGCATAAAACGCGCCAGCTGCATCCGTACAGCGAACACCTGGCAAGCTGTTCAAGGCGTCGACAATCAGCGTGCGCCGCTTGTTAAACGCAACCATCATTTCGGCCACAGCATCTTGCGGTCCGGTCAGTGCTGCCATGCCGGCGAACTGCGCTGAGGCGTTCACACACGAGTGATCGTTGATACATAAGCGCGTGACATGAGGGACCAGGCTCTCGGGCCACACTGCGTAACCCAGGCGCCAACCCGTCATCGCATACGTCTTGCTCCAACCGTCTAGCACAATGAGACGGTCGCGGATCGACGGGTAATTCAGCAACGATACATGCTCGCGTCCACCGTAAAGCATTTGGCTGTAGATCTCATCCGACAGGATGGCAACCTGAGGATGCTTGGCCAGGCCAGCCACCAATTTATCAATCTCTGCTTTAGGAGTCACACCACCCGTTGGATTGGCGGGACTATTAATAATGATCAAGCGCGTGGCTGGCGTAATTTGAGCCAAGACGCTATCGGCATCAAACGCAAAGTCTTTATCTTCGCGCAAAGCGAATGGCACAGGTGTGGCGCCACTATATTTAATGACAGATTCATAAATCGGAAACCCAGGATTGGGATACATGATCTCGGCACCCGGTTCGCCAAACATCAACACCGCAAAAAACATCGTGGGCTTACCGCCCGGTACGATGACCACACAGTCAGGATCAACTTTTGCACCATGACGTCGCTGCAGATCAGCCGCAACCGCTTCACGCACTTGGGGTAAGCCGTTAGCCGGCGTATAGCCATGGTGTCCGTCGCGTAAGGCCTTAATCCCCGCTTCCACAATGTGCGCGGGGGTTTTGAAATCAGGCTGTCCGATGCCCAGATTAATGACATCCTTACCTTGAGCAATCAGCGCTTGCGCACGCGCCAGGATTTCAAAAGCAGATTCGGTACCTAGGCGCGACAAAGAGGCGGCGGTTTTTAGCATTTATTTTCCTAGAAATGAGTCAATTACTAAAAAAGGGAGTGTACATCCCAACAGGATCATTCTGCGCTTTTGAGCAAGTCAGCGGCCACCCGTTCAAGTACAGGCCCCCAGTCTCGATCTGCCTCTTGCCTGTATAGCTTTACAGACGGATACCACGGGCTGTCAGCTCGATCCAAGAGCCAGCGCCAATCCGGCACGTAAGGCAACAGCACCCAGGTTGGCTTGCCCAACGCGCCCGCTAAATGAGCAACGCTCGTGTCAACGCTGATAACCACATCCATCAGTTCACATAACGCTGCCGTATCGGTAAAGTCGTTGAGCTCAGTACCAAAGTTTTTGATCTCCGATTTTTCTAATGCCTCGCGATCAACTTCGCGCAGCTCTTTTTGTAGGCAGACGTATTCAAAACCATCGGTCAGATGTTGGATCAAGGCGTCTAGCCTAACGCTGCGGTTGTGATCATTTTTATGCCCCGTGCTACCGCTCCAGACTAAACCAATACGCGGCTTTGTTTTAGCGCCTAGTCGCTGAGCCCAAACCGTTCGTTTTTCAGGATTGGTCGTCAGATACGGGGTCGAATTTGGAACGGTCGTTAACGTCGTTTTAAAGGCCAAGGGCAAAGACAACAGTGACGTGTAGTAATCAAAATCTGGCCGTACTTGACCCACTTGAAGTAACTGACTAACACCCTCAAGACCTTCAAACAGTCGGGCCAGTGCAGCGGGCGCCTCAAGCAAGACCTTCGCACCCAACGCATTCACCAATTTGGCGTAGCGACAGAACTGAATGCAGTCGCCCAAGCCTTGCTCCACTTGTAGCAAAATCGTTTTACCCGCTAATGACTCAGCACCAAGCCAAAGTGGTTGCGAAAACTGATTTGAAGCGCCTCTTTGCGCAAGCTTTCGGCCCCATTCGTAAAGTTCAAAACCTTGGGCGAGATCACCGGTTAAAAGTAGATACAGAGATTTGTTCCACTGCGCCTCGGCGTAATCAGGTCTGATACTGATTGCCTGATCGTAACTGGCAAGCACATTCTCTAAACGCCTGAGCTGTAACAGTGTATTACCTAGGTTCGTGTGCGCCTCAACGTAGTCTGGCTTAAATCGAATTGCCTGCTCATAGCTCTCGACTGCTTGATCTAATTGGCTAAGCTCTACCAAGGCCACACCGCGGTTGTAATGAGCATCAGCATAATCAGGCTCGATACTAATCGCCTTGTCGTAGTCTGCAATCGCGTCATCCAACCGTTTCAGTTCCTTCAGTGCATTGCCACGATTTGAGTATGCCTGCGCATAGTCTGGTCGAATCCTAAGTGCTTGATCGTAACTTGCGACCGCTTGTTCATTTTGTTTAAGTTCTTTGAGCACATTGCCGCGGTTGCAATACGCCTCAGCGTAATTTGGTCTGGCTTTAATTGCGAGGTCGTAGCTCGCAACCGCCTGTTCTAATCGACCAAGTTCAACGAGCGTCACGCCGCGACTGTAATAAGCCTCGGCGTGATCGGGTTTAATCTTGATGGCCTGATCGTAACTAACAATCGCTTCGTCTAAACGCTTGAGCTCTAAAAAAGCATTGCCACGATTTGAGTACGCTTCGGCGTAATCCGGCTTGATCTTGATCGCCCGATCGTAACTAACAATCG
>CALQNE010000326.1 GCA_943331855.1 Bordetella parapertussis | reverse complement strand
CGCGATTCCTTTAATCGGAATATGAATCAGCTCAAGTTTGTTTTGCAATAAAAAGGCTTCCATCGCCAGTTGGGCCGAAGAGCCTTGTCCGCCAGAGCCAAAGGTTAATTTGCCAGGATTGCTGCGGGCAAGCTCAACGACCTCTTTAAGAGTTTTAGCTGCTAAGCCTGGCCGACCAACCAATACAGCGGGGGCGTCGGCAAGCAACGAAACCTGCGTCAGGTCTTTAGGCGCATAGGGGAGTTTTTCGTAAAGCGCCGACGAGACGGCAAACGAATTGTCGGTGACTAAAAACGTATACCCATCAGGCGCCGCCTTGGCGACTAAATCCGTGCCCAGGGTGCTGCCGGCGCCACCTTTGGCTTCAACGATGATCGGTTGCCCAAGCTTGGCGGATAACTCGGCACCGACAGTTCGGGCGGCAATGTCTGTGAAGGACCCTGCGCCAAACGGGACGACGATGCGTATGGGTTTAGTGGGCCAGGCTGGGGGCGAAGCACTTGGAGTTGTGGTTTGGGCAAAGGCCAAGCTTGCGCTCAACGATAGCGCGCCAACGCTCAAGAGCGCCTTCGCAAATAAGGTGCATTTCATGGGAGTGTCCCGTACTTTTTATAGTTCTGATACTTTGGGATTTTGTACTTTGGGTGCACCCTTGTCTATTCATGTGAACCCTAATAGTCAGGCAAAAGACGACCCAACGATTAGGCGATCACTGAGAAATTATTTCTTGAGCGGCTGCAGCGGGATCGGTGTGCCCTCTGGCAAGGGGATCTTTGAGCTATTTAAGATCATCGCCAGCATGCTGTAGTAGCCCGTGAGCGCTAAGGCGTCTAAGACCCCGGCACGCCCAAACAGTTTAGCGGCTTGATCAAAGACGGCGTCGCTGGGCTCACCATTAGCCAACGACTCTTTGGCCAGCGCATGCAACGTGGCTTCTTCAACAGTCATATTGGGTGGAGTTTGCCCCAGCGCAAGCGCTTTGATGATGCCATCGGCCAGATCAGTTTTAGTGCGTGCCACGCGCTCGTGGGCAAACCACTCGTATTGGCAGCTCCAGTGACGGGCAACGGTTAAGACAACCAGCTCAATTTGTGCAAGGCTGAGCGTGTTGCCAAAGCGCAGGTGCTCGCCTAACTGTTGCACGCAATTGGCGAGCTCTGGATTGTGAATTAAGGCCAAGAAAGGGCCGCGAATGCCGCCACGGGGGCCATCGGCGATTGCGGCAGCGACCTCTTTTTGGCGAGGGCTCATTTCTTCGGGGGTCAAAATCGGAAAACGGACAGGTTGCGCTTGGCTCATGGGGGGTCTCCAGAATAAAGTTTTAGTTTGGTGCCAACGTAATGCTGGGCAGGCTTTGTGTCAAGCGATCGAGCGGCTAGAAGCCAAGCCTTGGCTGAAATTTGCCCTACACTGGTTTAAAGTAACGCGAATGATTAAAACAATATGTCGCACGCAACACCGACACAGCCACTGAGACAGCAATGACCCCGTATGCCAGTTTATTTTCTTCGATTGAATTAGCGGGCAGGCGTTTGCGCAACCGCATCGTGCACCCGTCGATGACGACTGTGACGGGCGCGGACGGGCGGGCGACCGATCGTTTGATTCAGTACCATTTGAATCGCGCCCGTGGCGGCGCTGCGATGCTGATCACGGAACCCTTGGCGGTTGCACCCCATCAAAAAGTTGCAACCCGCGTGCGGGCCTGGAATGCGCACGCAGAAGAAAGCCTGGCACGCTGGGCAAAAGCGGTTGAAGCCGAAGATTGCAGGTTGATCGCCCAAATTCAAGATGCGGGGCGTGGGCGTCATGCGCCCGGCCGAAATTATGAAGCGATTGGTGCCTCGGCCTTGCCCGATGACATTAGTTGGACGATGCCGCATGTGTTGTCGTTAGACGAAATCTCGACTTTGTTAGGCCATTTTGTTGAGTCGGCCGCGCGCGTGAAGCGTTGTGGCTTTAGTGGTGTTGAGATTTCGGCGGGACACGGGCACTTGTTTCATCAGTTTATGTCGGCCTACTCAAATACACGCACCGATGCCTATGGCGGTGTGTTTGAAAATCGGATGCGCTTGGTGCTTGAGCTGCTCAAACTGGTGCGCGAGCGCTGCGGCACAGATTTTATTGTAGGAATCAAGCTACCAAGCAACGACGGCATTGAGGGCAGCATTGATCATGCTGCGGCTGCCAAGATTGCCACCTGCGTGACGCAAACAGGGTTGATCGATTATGTGTGCTTTGCGCAGGGCGCACATGCCAGAACGCTTGAGTTGCATATCCCCGATGGTCACAAAGAACGTAACCCGTACGCCGAAACGCTAAACGCCTTGAAGGCTTCAGTGGGCAAGGTGCCGGTGATGGCGCTGGGCCGGATTAATGACCCTGCGCAAGCAGATGCCATCGTTGAACAGGGTGAAGCAGAGCTGGTGGGGATCGGGCGTGCATTGATTACCGATGCGGCCTGGTCGCGCAAATCCCAACTTGGGCAGGCGTCGCGAATTCGTTATTGTGTGGGTGGCAACACCTGTTGGAAAACGATTGTGGGTCATATGCCCATCGCATGCGATAACAATCCACGCGTTGCGATGCCCGATGAGCTCGACGAGGTGTTTACGCCGGCCGCAATTAAAAAACGTGTGGTGGTGGTGGGCAGTGGCATTGCGGGGTTAGAGGCGGCCTGGATTGCGGCGGCGCGAGGCCATCACGTGACCTTGATTGCGCGTGGTGCAGAGGTGGGTGGCAAGGTGCGTCAATTGGTGTCGCTGCCCGGTGGTGAAGACTTAAGCAGCATCTACGACTATCAGTATGTTGAAGGTATGCGTGTGGGCGTGAACTATCAGTTGAATCAAGAGGCAACGCTTGAAACGATTGCTCACTATCAACCTGAGGTGGTGGTGCTTGCGACGGGCTCAACGATGATCTGGCCGCGCATGTTGCCCCAGACGCTGAGGCAAGAAGGCTGGATCCCGGATTTGCGTCGCGCGATGAGTGAGTTAGACGGTGTTACGCAGCAGCAGTCTGGCACAGCGGTGATCTTGGATATGGATCACACCGAAGGGACTTATGCGGCGGCTGAACGGTTGCACACGTTGTTTGATCGTGTCGTGGTGATGACGCCACGTGCAACGATTGCGGATGAGGTCGCGTTAGTGACACGTCAAGGGATCTATCGAAGGTTTCATGAAAAAGGGATCGACGTGTTGTACGCGGTTGAGCCGCGCTGGACCGATACCTTTGAAAATGAAGCAACGCTGCAATACGTGAGTATTTATGGTGGCGTCTTGCGTGATATTGAGAATGTCGCGTTCTTTGCGTATTCAACGCCCAGGCAACCCAATGACGACTTGGCCTTACCGCTTAAAGCGGCAGGCCTTGAGGTGCATTTGAT
>CALQNE010000325.1 GCA_943331855.1 Bordetella parapertussis | reverse complement strand
GGATAATCTTCGTATTCAGTGCGGGCATGCAAGGTCACGTGATTATTCACAAACTGAAAATCGCCAGGCTCAAGCTCCATATGAAAACAAATATCTGGGCGCGCCAGCAACGCATCAAATAAATCAAGCGCCTCGGTTTGTTGCGCCGTTAAACGTGGCACATCGTCAAAGGTGATTTGTGCACCGATGATGTGATTACGAATATGACGGCAGGCAAAGCGGCCATTTTTTTCACCAATAATCGGCGCAAGGTAATACGGCGGCTCTTCAGCCGCATGCTCACCTTGGCGACTGAAATAAAACGGTTCAGTTAACACCTTGGCTAGCTCAGGCCGTAGCTTTTTCATTTCTTGATAAGCGGTCAATGAACTCGACAACAAACTGGTGCCACCACTTTTGGCGGTTTGCAAACACATCAAGCCAACGATGTCGCTGCCATCTGAATGAAAATCCAGTTTTGAATTAGTGTTGTAGCCGCGCCCTGTGCCACCGCGATACGTGCCGCCTGTGTTGGTGACATCAGACACGTACTGACTTTGTTTACCTTGAGGCCTGGGCACACCCACACACAAGCCCAGGCACCAAAACAGCGTGCGCAGTTCAGCCTTGCTCCACTTGGCGACGGGAAACCCGCGCATCAGGCACAACCCATACCCAGTTTGGGTAGCCTGCATCACGTCAAGCAAAAGCGCGCGCGTGACGTCAGTTAATTCAAAATCAGCAGCTGATAATTCAAACTCTGTTTTGCCCAAGGTTAATACGTGACGCAAACTCGTTTCGAGATCGGTGATCTCTTGCGCAGCAAGCGGGCGGATCCATGAGGAATCTTGCTCGAGCTCTGCGCGTACCCAGCCCGTTGGGGCGGGTAATTGGGTCGACAACGTTACAACTGACATCTTGACTCCTACAAGTTCTTAAACAACACACTCAATCGCCTTGCAAATTAATTTTCTTGGCAAGGTCTTGCAAAAATGCAGATTCTTTTTTGATACGTTCGTTGAACTCATCCACGGGCTGCGCAACAGGCCAGGCCGCTTGGTCGGCCAGGGCGGCCTTCATATCGGGAGACATCGCAACTTGATGCACGGCCTTTTGCATGGCCTCTAAAATCGGCTTGGGTACTTTAGATGAAGCGTACATCGCATAGCTTTGTGTAATTTCAAAATCTTTAACGCCGGCCTCTTGCATCGTGGGCACATTAGGCACTGCCGATGAACGCTGCGCGCTGGTCACGGCCAGTGGTGTTAAGCGCCCGCTATCCAAAAAATTACGGGCAGTCAAAATACTGGTGATGCCTACCGTGGTCACACCCGATACGACATCGGTCATCAGTGGCGCGCCACCTTTATACGACACGCTAACCATATCAAGCTTTTCGGCGTTGGCATACATCGCGCCTACCAGCTTGGTCATGTTTTCTGAACTGCCGTACGAATAGGTGCCGGTCTTGGCCCGCATGGCCTGCGTAAATTCAGCCATCGTTTTGGCCGGAAACTGTGACGACGTGACAAAAATCAAGGGTGAATCTGCTACGACTGTGACACCGATCAAATCTTTGAAAGTGTCGTACGGCATGTTTTTAGTGACGATCGGATTAATCAGATGCGTGGATACGACCACCACATAGGTATGCCCATCGGGCTCTGCTTTCGCGACCAGATCTGTACCGATAATGCCATTGGCGCCCGGCTTGTTTTCAACAATCACGCTTTGCTTGAGCACGGGCCCCAAGCCTTGGGCCAAGCGACGCGAAATAATATCGGTGCCGCCACCCGGTGAATAGGGCACGATGATGCGAACGGTTTTAGTTGGCCAGTCTGCTGTTTGGGCCTGCGCGGTTGTCGCGGTTGCTGACAAACCGGCAACCAAGGCAAAAGCCATGGCAGGCAGCCCTTGGGCGGCATTAAGGGCTTTGAGGGCGTGAGCTATTTTTTTCAACTGAGTCTCCTGAACTGAAAGCATATTTGAACTTCTGTCATTGTCCCTGAAGTCAGGCCCTCAGGAGTGCTATTCTGTGGCTTGTTAGTGTTAACCCTTAACCGCTCTTGATGCTGCCCCCTGACAAAATAGCGCCCGCGGCGGCTTCTACCCCGCCTCAACCTCAAGCAAGCTCGCGCCGCGAATTATTGCTGGCGATGTCTGGTATCGCGGCGTCGGCCGTGGTGGTGGCGTTTGACGCGACCATTGTCAGTACCTCGCTACCCAAAGTGTCTCAAGCGCTGGACGGCATGGCGCTTTACGCCTGGGTTGGCACCGGTTATTTTTTAGCCTCTGCGGTCAGCATTATGATTTTTGGTCGCTTAGGCGACTTATTTGGCCGCAAGCCCTTACTGTTGACCGCGTTGACCATCGTGACCCTGGCCTCGGTGCTGTGCGGGCTTTCACAAACAATGGGCCAGCTCATCGGTTTCAGGGTTCTGCAAGGGATCGGTGGCGGCATGATGATGGCCACGGCCTTTGCCGCTCCGGCCGACTTGTTTCCAGATCCGCGCAGGCGCGTGCGCTGGATGGTGTTGGTCTCGACAAGCTTTGCCGTGGCCAGCGGTCTGGGCCCTGTGGTCGGGGGCGCCGTGACTGAAGCACTTGGCTGGCGCGCGGCGTTCTTTGTGACCCCCCTTGCTTCGCTGATCGCGCTCTATACAACCTGGCGTTATTTTCCACGTATCAACTCCACACGCACCACCACGCCAAGCCTGGATTGGTTAGGCGGCTTGGTACTCACCGTTGCCGTAGGCGCGCCCCTGGCGGGAATTGGGCGACTGTCTGCCGCCACCGATGGGGCTCAACAACTTTGGGGGTTGGGCTTGATTGCACTGGGGTTAACCGCCGTGGCACTTTTGATACCGGTTGAACGACGTGCAACGACGCCGATTTTTCCGCTACGCATCTTGCGGTCTCGTGAAGCACGACTGATCAATCTGGCGGGCGTCATGGCGGGCGCAGTCATGATTATTATGATTTTTTATATGCCTCTGCTCTTGCAAGAAGACTTTGGATTTTCGCCCACCTACGCGGGCCTGCTGCTGACACCCTTTGTCGCGGTCATGCCACTGGGCAGCATTATCAATGGCCGCTTGTTTCCACGCCAAGCCGAGCCAGCTCGGCTGATGTTGTTTGGCAGCGTCTTGTTGGGCGTGGGCTGTCTGGTCACCTTAACTTTTTCAGCCAATAGCCCGGCCTGGTGGATTGTGCTCACCATGTCAGTCAGTGGCGCTGGCTTGGGGTTTTTGCTGCCAAATTTCACGCTGTTTATGCAGATGCTGGCCGAACAACGTGATGTGGGGGTGGCCTCAGCCCTGATCCAAACCACAAGATCGTTTGGTGGGGCCGTAGGCACGGCCTTAGTCGGGATCGCCGTCGCCCAAATTTCAGTCACCATGGGTGTCAGGCTAGGTTTAGTCTTATGTGTGATCTTCTGCGGCTTAATTGGCTGGGTCTGCTCACAGATCCACATGAAAAACGTC
>CALQNE010000324.1 GCA_943331855.1 Bordetella parapertussis | reverse complement strand
ATGAACCATGTTGTGCGGCTTCATTGATTCTTTGCCAAAGCCCAGTCGTTTTCCAACGACAAAGGATCCGACCAGACCAGCGATCGCTGCATTGATATGAACCACAGTACCGCCAGCAAAGTCGAGCACACCTTTTTGAAACAACCAGCCAGCTTTCGCGGTCATGGCTTCAAGTGAGGCGGCATCTTTGACATCATCCGGGCCAGGCCAGAACCAAACCATGTGGGCGATTGGCAAGTAGGCGAAGGTGAACCAAAGAATCATAAACAGCAAAATGGCTGAGAATTTTGCACGCTCTGCGAAAGCGCCAACGATCAGGCAGCAGGTAATGGTTGCAAATACGCCTTGGAACACCATGAACACATACTCAGGAATCGCGACACCTTTGCTAAAGGTTGCGGCGACAACTTCGGGGTTTAAGCCCGCTAAAAATAGGCGATCAAATTTGCCAATAAAAGCGTTGCCTTCGGTAAAGGCTAGGCTATAGCCATAAATCGACCAAAGCACGATGATCAGCGAGAACACGACCATACATTGCATCAGAATTGACAAGACGTTTTTGCTGCGTGTTAGACCGCCATAAAAAAGCGCTAAGCCTGGCAGTGTCATGAGTAGTACCAAGGCAGTGCAAACAAGCATCCACGCGGTATCGCCTTTGTTTGGAACAATGGCTGTCGGTGCGGGTGCGGCGGCGGGTGCTGCTGCTGGGGCAGCTGCCGTCGCGGCGGGTTTGGCGTCTTGCGCATACACGGGGTTCGTTGAGGCGACGCCAGCGATGCAGACGATGGCAGCCAGGAGGCTGCTTGCTAAAAGTTTATTTAACCAATTTGACACAGTACACCTCTTCTTTAAAGTGCCGACGCGCCGGTTTCACCGGTGCGAATGCGAATCACATGATCGATGGGAGTCACGAATATTTTTCCGTCTCCAATCTTTCCCGTACGAGCGGCCTTCTCGATTGCATCTAAAGCTTGCTCGAGCAGCTCATCAGACACTGCCGCTTCAAGTTTAATCTTGGGCAGAAAATCGACCACATATTCTGCGCCGCGATACAGTTCGGTATGACCTTTTTGGCGACCGAAGCCTTTGACTTCAGTCACAGTGACGCCCGACACGCCAACGGCGGTGAGGGCAGTGCGCACTTCGTCTAGCTTGAAGTGTTTAATGATGGCTGTGATTAGTTTCACGACAATCCCCTGAACGATTAAAAGGTTTTAGTGAGCGTGGCGAGAATGGCGTCTCCGCCCAATGCTTTACCCTGCGGGTTGATGTAAGCCCCGTTTTTTGCATTGGTACCGACATAAGCCAGCGACAGGCTCAAACCGCTACCGAAGTCTTTGGTGGCGCCAAGTTTCCAGTCGGTGTAGCTGTACAGACTGTCGTTTGACACGCTCGAGCCCGACGCGGTGCCTGCAATGTATTGATAGCCCGCATGTGCATTGAGCGTTAAGCCCCAGACGCCGGTGTCGTAGTTGACGGTTAAGTCGGTATAGTTTGACCCGGAGCTATTTGAAAAGCCAAACAACGTGGTGACCGCGTATGAAAATTTCACATAGCCTGTGACGGCGTCAAAGGTGAAGTTCTGAGCGGCATACAGTTCAGTCGTATTTGGATTGGTCGTGAAGCCCGTTGTGCCCGAGGTGGGGTAGTAGTATTGCAGCACCCCAACGTCTGCGGTGAAGCCTTTAGACCACTCGTATTTGTAGCCAGCATAAAAATCCATTTCGATGGGAGCAGAGGCGCTTTTGCCGCTTGCTGAAGCAGCGTCTGAAATCCAGCTGATCGAGGAGTTCCAGTTACCGATATAAAAACCGCTCGGGTGCGCGTAGTCAAAGCCGCCCTGAATGGCAGGCTGCAAATTTGACTGCGAAATGCCGCGATAACGATAGTCGTTGGTGAGTGATACGTTGGCGGTGATCGGGCCTGGCTCGGCGGGGGCCGCAGTTTGGGCAACAGACACATTGCTCAGGCCTACTGAGGCGAGCAGCCCTAAGGCGAGCGAAGAAACAATTTTTTTACGGCACATAAACATGGTGAACTCCCGTTGATCAAAAAAGTTGACTTGATCAAAGAAAGCAAGATTTGTGCCAGCTCACCTGCAATGGAAGGAATTGCTAAGAAAGGTTTTTTACAAGACGATGAAACGCCGAAATAGTGATTTTTAACGCGCTCGGCTCGATTTCAGGCAGTACCGCTGCGCCAGCATGGTGCGTTAGCCTCAAAATAAAGCATTTAATCGAAGGTTTGATCTAAATTATTCTAAGGTAATGTTGCTGGCGCGAATAATCTTTGCCAGACGCTCGGTCTCGGCGCTCAGCCGGGCAAAATACGCATCTCCCAGTTCTTGCATTGGGATAAATCCAAGTTCGCTAAAGCGAGTTTGCGCCGCGGCTGATTGCATGATGGCTTGTGTCGTGGCGCGTAGCGTACTCACGATAGCATCGGGTGTGCCAGCCGGAACCACGATGCCGATCGAGCCACCATACGAAAAATCTTTGAAGCCCAACTCTTCCATCGAAGGGGTCTCGGGCAATAAAGGTGAGCGTTGCGGTGTCGTGACGGCTAACGCGCGTAATCGTCCAGACTGAATCAACGGCGTGGCGTTGGCGACTGTGTCGACAAACAGATCAACGCGTTGTGCAAATAATTCGATCAAAGCAGGTGCACTGCCTTTAAAGGGGACGTGGCTAATCGATATATTGGCCGCATTTTTTAGTGCTTCGTTTGCCATAAACGAGGTGGATGCAGGCCCAAAATTGGCAAAATTCAACGTGTTTGGCTTGCTTTTTGCGTGCGCGACTAGCGCAGGAATCGAGAGAAATGGTGAATTACTGGAGACGACAAAAACCCCTGGCGATAAAACGAGCAGGCCAATCGAGCGAAAATCGCGCTGCAAAACGTAGCTCAGTTTGTCACCCAAGATGGTTGGTGCAACGGTAAATTCGGTGCCAGCCGATTGATAAAGCGTGTACCCATCCGGCGTCGCTTTTGCTGCCATCGCGGCGGCAATGGTTGAGGTCGCTCCTGGTTTATTTTCAACAACCACGGGTTGTTTGAGCTGCTCAGAATATTTGGACGCAATTAAGCGTGCAACAGTATCACCGGCACCGCCGGGTGGGTACCCAACGATGAGTCTCAGCGGTCTGTTGGGATAGTCTTGCGCGCAGACTGTGCTGAGGGCGCTTGAAGATAACAAAATAACGGCGAGTAGCAGGCGGAAGTGTCGCATGGTGGTTGTCTCTGTTGACGGTCGGGCAGGCGCGAGGCGACTGTGCAACCAGCGTTTATCGATATTCTTTTTGGCGCAACGCCTTGATTATGCCCAAAAACTGCGCGAATGCCACGTCTGACGTGCCCATGCTACTCTTGCCGCAGCGTTGATCCACCCTTCTTTTTGGCTCGTATTTCTATGGTTACAGTGGCCCCGCCGTTGATTGTCTTAGATGCCGTCGAGAAGCGTTTTGACACGGGGCT
>CALQNE010000323.1 GCA_943331855.1 Bordetella parapertussis | reverse complement strand
CATCGAGCCAGTTGCCATCGGGATCAACCATCCGCCACCAGGCGAGATTATCGAGTGCAGTCCCCCACAGCACGGCTTTTTTACCGCCCGCGTTCATTGCAACGTTGCCTCCGACGCACGAGGCATCGGCCGACGTCGGATCAACGGCGAACACGAATCCCGCGAGCTCAGCAGCTTCGGAAACGCGCTTAGTGACCACGCCCGCGCCCGCGCGCACAGTGGCTACTGGCGTCGCAACTCCCGGCAAAGTGATCAACTCAACCACCCCAAGGGTGTCAAGTTTTTCAGTATTGATCACGGCCGAGCGCCAGGTCAGCGGGATCGCCCCACCTGTGTAACCCGTGCCACCCCCACGTGGAACAATAGTCAACCCTAGCTCGATACAGCCACGCACCAGGCCTGCAATTTCTTCTTCTGTGTCGGGTGTGAGCACCACAAAAGGATATTCAACACGCCAATCGGTTGCGTCCGTCACGTGTGAAACCCGCGACAAGCCATCAAACTTGATGTTGTCACGCGCGGTCAGTCTGCCGAGTGTTTTTTGCACCTGGCGGCGCAAACGGCCAGTTTGTTCAAACTCTTGTTCAAAGGCCGTCACGGCGACGCGCGCCCGGTCGAGTAAACCTGCCACCTTTTCGTCGCGCCCCGTATCGTCAATGGCGCGACGCTTGTCGATCTCGGTCAAACGATGTTGCAAGGCCTCGATCAGCAGCTTGCGCCTTTTAGGATTGTCGAGCAGGTCGTCTTGCAAATATGGGTTACGGCGCACCACCCAAATGTCGCCCAGCACTTCGTACAACATCCGGGCCGAACGGCCAGTGCGGCGCTCACCGCGCAAGTCAAACAGCATAGCCCAGGCATCATCACCCAACAGACGACAGACCACTTCGCGGTCTGAAAAAGACGTGTAGTTGTAAGGGATTTCGCGCAGCCGCGTTTGTGAGTCAAACAAAGGCTCGGCGTTTAAAAGATGGCTAGCAAACGGGGCGTTCATGAGTCAGTAAATTTAGGGGTTGCCCTTAATGTCTTAGTTTAAGCGAAGCGCCCAAAATGTTCCGAATACCCCCACAAACGTCCGCCAATCAAAATCTTAAAAAGACGACAGCAGAAGCTGCCACGCGCCGCCCAACACCAAATAACGGGCCAGCTTACCCAGCGTCATATACACCAGGCAAGGTAGCCAAGGCAGGCGCAACCATCCCGCCACAGCACACAGCGGATCCCCGACAACCGGCAGCCAGGCGCACAACAGGATGGGCGCGCCGTAGCGGCGTACCCAAACCTCGGCACGCGGCACCGACTGGCGCGCGTCTGGGCCCATTTCCGCTGCGTCTGGCTTGGGGCGTTTGAAGCGCTCATAGGCCTGATGCGCACCCAAACCCATCCAGTAAGTGATAAACCCACCCAAACTATTGCCCACCGTTGCGACCCCCACCGTTAGCCAAAAAAGCTCTGGCTTGAGGGCAAGATACGCTACAAAAATCGGCTCAGAACCAAACGGCAAAATCGTCGCGGCTAACGCACTGACCACAAAAATTGCGCCCAAACCAACAGACGGTAGAGACAGCGCCTCAAGTAAGTACTGAAATAGAGAATCCAGCGTAGGCCTCTTAAAAAATAACCCCACACGCACAGCGTGGGATAATGAACCGTTGAGGTTCAGGGTGCCACGCCACACAACTTCTTCATTGATCAAGCGCGACCAGGAAAAACATGAACATCGACTATCTCAAACGCATTTTGACATCTAAAGTGTATGACGTGGCGATCGAAACACCACTGGATCTGGCGCCCCAGCTTTCGGCCCGAATCGGCAACACGGTTTTACTTAAGCGCGAAGATACACAAGCTGTTTTCAGCTTCAAGTTGCGCGGCGCATACAACAAAATGGCAAATTTGCCTGACGCTGCGCTAAAGCGCGGGGTCATCGCCGCCTCAGCAGGCAACCACGCGCAAGGTGTCGCCCTTTCGGCAAAGCGCCTGGGGTGCAACGCCACGATTGTGATGCCCACCACCACCCCTGCCGTGAAGATTGATGCTGTGCGAGCACTTGGCGCGCAGGTGCGCTTGCACGGCGATAGCTTTAGTGACGCCTACGCCCATGCATTGATTCTCGAAAAAAAACAGGGCCTTACCTTTGTACATCCTTTTGATGACCCAGACGTGATCGCTGGGCAGGGCACGATTGGCATGGAAATCCTGCGCCAGCATGCGGGTCCGATTGACGCGATTTTTGTAGCAATTGGCGGTGGTGGTCTGATTAGTGGCATTGCCGCCTATGTCAAACAATTACGCCCCGACATCAAAATCATCGGCGTGCAAACCGTTGACTCCGATGCAATGGTTAAAAGCGTGCGCGCTGGGCGCCGCATCACGTTAACTGAGGTCGGCTTATTTTCAGACGGCACTGCGGTCAAGCAAGTGGGTATTGAGACTTTTCGCTTAGTACGCGAATACGTCGATGACTTTGTTATCGTCGATACCGATGCAATCTGCGCAGCGATAAAAGATGTATTTCAAGATACTCGCAGCGTGCTCGAGCCGGCCGGCGCTCTGGCTTTGGCCGGAGCTAAGCAATACGCGGCCGAACACAAACTTCAAGGCAAAACTCTGGTCGCGATCGCCTGCGGGGCCAACATGAATTTTGACCGGTTGCGCTTTGTTGCCGAGCGCGCCGAAGTTGGCGAAGCCCGAGAGGCAATCTTTGCCGTCACACTCCCCGAACAACGCGGTAGCTTTCGCGCTTTTTGTGAACTGGTCGGCAATCGCAGTGTGACCGAATTTAATTATCGTATTTCAGACGCTCGCTTAGCCCACGTGTTTGTCGGGATTCAGGTGGCTAATGCCGCCGAGCCCGCGCATATTGCCAAAACGTTTCGAGCCCATGGCTTTGCCACGCTTGATCTTACCCATGACGAGATGTCAAAAACGCACTTACGGCACATGGTTGGCGGGCGCTCAGCGCTCGCCGACCATGAGCTGCTGTACCGCTTTGAGTTTCCTGAGCGCCCAGGTGCGCTGACGCGGTTTTTGCAATCCATGAAACCCGACTGGAACATCAGTCTGTTTCATTACCGCAACCAAGGCGCAGATTACGGCCAGGTTTTGATTGGAATCCAAGTTCCGCATGGCAGTAAAAAAGCGTTCAAAGCCTTTTTAGATGAGGTTGGCTATCCGCACTTTAACGAAACCGACAATCCTGTCTATCAATTATTTTTATGATGCGTTCGCCACGTATTCATCGCGCCTCACTTGTCGCCAAACTCACACACGCTAAAAAACGGCGTGTCGGTTTCGGCAATTAGGGCCGACCCCCCAAGCCCGGGCAAATTCACCACCGCAGCCGCCTCAGCCACATTGCCACCGAGTTGCTGCAACAATTTGATCGCCGCCAACATCGTCCCGCCCGTCGCAACCAAGTCATCGACCAAGAGTACCCGTTGGCCGGGCTTGATCGCATCTTGATGGACCTCAACCGTGGCCTCACCGTACTCAAGGGAAT
>CALQNE010000322.1 GCA_943331855.1 Bordetella parapertussis | reverse complement strand
CCGGGTTTGTTGGGGGTTAACGCGGGCGCAGCCTGTGGGGCGGCTCTCACCATCGTTATATTTTCTCAAGCATCATTGACGTTTATGCCAGGTTTACGCTTGTGGTTGCTGCCGATCGCTTCTTTCGCTGGGGCGCTTGCTGTGTGTATTTCGTTAAATCAAACGGCACGATGGATTGCTCCAGGATCAATTTCCGCATTGTTATTGACGGGTATTGCGATGAATGCTCTTGCGGGTGCGGTGATCGGTCTATGCACCTATTTTGCTAACGATGAACAATTGCGAAGCATCGCGTTTTGGACACTTGGTTCGCTTGCGGGGGCGCGTTGGGAGTGGGTTGGACTCTTCGCAGGTGTACTTTTTACTGGCTATTGTCAGCTGCGTCGTCGGGCACGAGATTTGAATGCGCTGGCTTTAGGTGAGTCGGTTGCGTGTCAGGTTGGGGTCGATATTCAGCGCTTACGCAAACAGATTATTGTTTGGGTAGCGTTGCTGTCGGGCACTGCAGTGGCGTTCTGCGGCATGATTGGTTTTGTGGGATTGATTGCGCCCCATTTGGTGCGTTTGTGGATCGGCCCAGACCAACGCCTCGTGTTGCCCTTGTCCTTGCTATCGGGTGCGTTTTTATTAGTGGTGGCCGACACCCTTGCGCGCGTTGTCGCTATTCCTGCTGAGATCCCAGTGGGAATTTTTACTGCGTTGTTAGGTGGACCCTTCTTTTTTCTACTTGTGCGCCAAGTGCGCCGTCAAATCGGCCAGATGTGATGGAGATGGTTGTCAACACCTCGTCCGCCTTATTACAGTTATCGAGTGTTTATTTAAGGCAAGGATCAGAAAAGTTAGATCCACCCAAGCTTAAGCCCATTAACCTGCGGGTGTTTAGTGGCGAGCGCGTTGCTGTACTCGGGCCAAGTGGTGCCGGAAAATCGACGCTGTTGCATTTAATGTCTCTTGAGCAAAGGTCGAGTCAGGGCGAAGTAACATTCAAAGACCGTACGCGTTGCGCCTGGTCCATTGCAGCGCTTAGTGAACACCGAGCAGTTATGCCGCAACATTGCCAAGTTGCCTTCGGTTTAGATGCGGCACTTGTAATTGGATTGGGACGTGTGGCGCGAACCCGCGATCCCTTTTTACCAGAGATCGTTTACGAAGCCGCCAAACTAGCGCACGCTGATCATTTGTTGCACCGCCGCCTTGACACCTTGTCGGGTGGTGAATGCGCGCGCGTTCATCTCGCTCGTGTGTTCGCACAACTCTGGGATAGTCGAGAAGGCTTGGTATTAGTCGATGAGCCTCTATCCACACTTGACCCAGGTCTGCAAGAAAATATATTGCAAGCCTTGGATACGTATGCAAATGACCGTGGCCACGCAATTATTTCAGTTCTGCATGATATGAATCACGCTTTGCACGCTTGCGACCGATTACTTTTGATTAAAGAAGGAAACCTCTACGCCGATATACCCAGCAATCGCGATGCTTTGCCTTTGCTTGAAGATCTGTATGGCTTGCAATTAGAGTATGTGCAGACGACTGGTCAGGCCCTATTCGTATCGTCGCGTATGACACGGCGCTGTGTAGCATGACCACAGCAAGGTATGTTGCCGGTTCGGCGCTATTTCACATGATGCTTGTGCTATGTGTGGCATTGCCTCATTTGCTTAGAACTCAAGCAATGGGGCTTGGTGATGCTCGCGTGTTCGATCAAAGCACCAGTCGCGTTATTCACATCGTTGAAGTGCCTGATGATGCCGCTGGGTGGACGCCTAATGATTCTGGCGCCACACCAGTTGAAGCGGTTTCAACTCAGTTCATCGAAGCTGAGGTGACGCTTGAGCACGATGCCCTCTCTGTGACACCTGAGCCGCCCACGGCGCGAACGAATGAAGACCATAGGCCAACTCCGCACCAATTGCGACCCTCTGCGCACTCCGTGAGTATCCCAACAACCCCCTTAGCTAATACTCAGCGCAGTGCAACGGTTTCACAGATGGCAAGGCCAGACTATGCGCATAACCCTAAGCCTGACTACCCGATGGCGTTGCGCGATCGGGGTATCAGTGGTGTGGTGTGGTTTAGAGTCTTGGTTGACGCGAAAGGCAATCCCCAAGAAATCGAAGTGGCCAAAGGTAGCGGCTATCGCCTCTTTGACGAGGCAGCGTTGCGCGCAGTGCAGAGATGGCGTTTTATCCCTGCCCAAGAAGCACAACAGCGTCTGGCAAGCTGGGTCGAATTCGCCGTACGTTTTGTCTTAAGTAGCTAAAAGTACCCGTTCGGCCTTCTGTGGCAGCCCTCGCGTAGACTTTGGTGCAGAGCTAAGCTATGCTGTCTGAACGGTTTTTTCACGAGAAGTCAAATGTCGTGAAACATCAATAACAATAAGTGCAGACGATATCGTTTGCCTAGATCTAAAGAGACAAATCATGAGCCAATACACCGTCGCCGAATTGGTGGCAGAATTTCTTGAAAAATGTGACGTAGATACTGCCTTTGGTATTGTCTCAGTGCATAACATTCCGATGCTTGATGGCGTCGCCCGACGCGGCAAGATTCGGTTTGTCATGACGCGCGGTGAAATGGGGGCAGGGCATATGGCAGATGCTTACGCTCGTGTGACACGCAAGCTAGGCATTGTGTTTACAAGTACGGGTCCGGGTGCTGCAAACGCAGCCTCGGCGTTGGTTGAAGCAGGCTTTGCTTCATCGCCTGTACTGCATATCACCGGTCAAAGTATGACCAAGCATATTGGTCGCGGACGAGGTGCGGTGCACGATGTGCCTGACCAACTCGGCATGCTTAAAAGTATTTCTAAAACGGCTTATCGTATCGGCACTCCTGATCAAGCCTTGTCTGTTCTTAAAAGGGCTGCCGCGGACGCACTCAGCGCGCCGATGGGCCCGGTCAGTATTGAAATCCCAATTGATGTGCAAAAAAGTGTCATTGACAGACCGGCTGAGCTTGATGCATTGGTGCTGCCTATTGCTGCATTACGTGTCGCCAGCGAGGCCGAAATTGATCGGCTCATGGCATTAGTTTCTCAGGCAAAGCGTCCGATGCTCTGGTTGGGTAATGGTGCGCGCGACGCAGCTGCATCCGCAACGAAATTACTTGATCTTGGCTTTGGTCTCGTTACCAGTTGGGCTGGTCGTGGCATCGTGCCTGACGATCATCCTATGAGTATCGGGGGTTTAAACGGCACAGGGGCGCCTTTAGTAGAGGCGTTTTATGACACCGTTGATTTATTGTTAGTGGTGGGTTCGAGGTTGCGCGGTCACGAAACTATGGATGCATCAGCGCGTCTGCCCAAAAATATCATTCAAATCGATATCGATCCGATGGCCAATGATCGAACATATAAAAATCAAGCTTTTGTTTGTGCCGAAGCGGCATCGACACTCGAAGCCTTGGCGTCGAAGGTGAAGGGCAAGATTTCAATCGATCCAACGTTTGCAAGTGAATTCAAGGCGATGAAGGTGGCGGCTTTTGAAGAGTTTCGCCAGACGCTTG
>CALQNE010000321.1 GCA_943331855.1 Bordetella parapertussis | reverse complement strand
TTTTAACAGGGACTGAATCGAATCAATCTGAGTCTGCTGGGTTTGTATGCGGTTGTTGTAAAACGAGTCAAGCGCGCTAATAGTAGCCATGGTCAGTCTGTCTTTTAAGCTCGCGATAACCAGTGTGGTGGTTATCGCAAGGGTTTAATGAGGAAAACTACTTATTCATTAACGGAAAATGGTCAAGGCAGCTTGGGCTGACAGGCGTGTCACGATACCGATTTCAGCAGCGTTTAAGGTCTTTGAGCCTGTCGCTAATTGAGTTTGAGTCTCAACGATTGATTTTTGAACGTTGTTGATACCAGTCGTGAGTGTTGTCGACAACGACGAAATGAGATTAGGCATGATGGCTTTCCATTAGGTTTTGGTTTAATAATCCGGTTTTGCCAAGTAGGCAAAACGCGTTACCAAGCTACGTAGAAGCATCAGTGTGCGGTACATGGACCGCTAGCAACAGTGCCGATCATTTTACAAGCTGCGGCGCCTGTGCGGATCATTCACCGCATACAGCGCGTACTAGATTTCTAACGTTAATAAACTGTTTAAAACTATCAATAAAATTGTCTAAAACCTAATACTCCGCCAATTCAAAGACGACGATTAACGGAAGATGGTGAGCATGGCCGAAGCTGCTGTGTTCATCTGGCTAATGAGGTAATAATCAATCGACTGTTGATTATTCAATTGCTGTAACTTGGCTTGCAGGGCGGTTTCATCGACATTTTGAATCGTATCGACAGTACTTTGCAAATTCGTTGCCATGCTCAGTGCTGCTGTGGCCTGTTCTTTCAGCCCCGTCTGTTCTGCGCCGACCACTGACTGCTGCGTAGACACGGTATTCAGAGCAGTGGTTAGGGTATCAATGTATGCAGCTGCATTGGCCTGTGTTGTGATATTACCGCTTAAGTTCATCACGGCGGTCGTATCTAATCCGGCGCTAGCAAGGGTTGTTGTGCTGCTTGCCGAGAGCCCTGTCAGGAGGGTTTGAGGTCCTGTATTGATGTTGGAGTCGTTCATGAAGGCGGTTGTACAGATCAGGTTTGTATTGTTGACCGAAGCACCCTTCATGAGTGATCCCACCTGACCGGCCAGTTGACCAAAAGTCGCATTTAATGCCGTACGATCACTCGAGGTCAGCCCAGCATTGGCGGCCTGGGTTGCGATATCCTTCATTTGTGACAGTATTGTAGTGATCGAACTGAGTGCGGTACTGGTCACCGACAGCAAATCGAGGCCGGCCTTTACGTTCGTAGCGACGTTTTTGTATCCTGATACTTGACCAGACAGACGCGTCACAATACCAACTTCAGCTGCGTTCAGTGTTCTTTTGCCCGAAGATAGCTCGGTTTGAACACTAACAATCTCTTTTTGGACTTGAGCGACGTTTTGAGAGAGGGTGGACGCTAAACCGTTTAAAGCGCTCATGATTCTAAATATCCTTAAAATATCGTGGAGGGGGCAGCACACTGCGCGCCCCGACAAATCAACTCAAGGCATCACTAGGTGATGTGCAGACTACAACCACTGTGCCAGACTAAATTTAGACGACTAAACAACGCGTTCAATTCTTAAACGCGTAGGTTTGCAACTGTAATTTGGGCGCCAGGTAACGAACCACTAGTACTTACATACTATTTGGTCGGACTGAGCATTCCTGACATTGCCGAAATCAAATTATCGGCAACCTTGCCACTATCAACCTTGTACTCACCGCGCGCGAGATCGTTTTGCAGCGAGGCCACCTTATTTGCATCGAAAGGTGGCGCAACTGCGGCTGCCGACTGAATCGACTTCAGATATTCTGAAATCGCTCTCGTCGTAGAGCCCGCTGGCGTTGGTTTTACAACTTTTTCAAGATTTAAGGGGTTCGCGCTCAGGCTCGTGTTCGCGAGCGCATCTGCCGGACTTTTGTCAGGGATACTTGGTTGAGTGCTATTGATGCCGTTTGGTATGTTCATGATGCGCCGCCCTTAAATGGTTAAAAACCACGTATAACCTCTTTAACGACCAAAAATTAAAAAACTTTAGTGAATTTAACGATTTACCTGATAATTGTATAAATTAGTTTAAAAGCTTGTCTTACTTACTTTAACGACCTGTCCGCGAAAAACTTTAACAAAAACTTAAAATTTATTTTGAATTAGTCAATTTTTACCTCTATTTGACCGCTTGCACTAGCGATGCCGCTAACAGTTTGTCCACTGGCGACCCGCACTTGTACCAACTGGCCCTGTGTTGCATTGTTCTGTGCCTTGCCTTCGGCCGAAATCGTAAATCCCGCACCTGAACTCAAAATTCTAACGTTTTGTCCCGTCTGCACCACCATTGGCAGTGCGGCCATTTCTTGCTTTAAAACGGTGCCAGTGTTCATGGCAATGCGCGAGACTCGGCCAATGACCTGCGTCTCGCTCGTAAAGATATTGGGAGGAAGTGTGGTTAGGTCACCGCGCTGATACATGACGTCACGTGGCCCAATGACCTGACCTTGCCCCAGGTTTGTGGCTGCTACTAAAAAGTTGCCATAGACACTGACATTGCCTTGCATATAGATGACCCAGCGCACCGCATCATCATGGCATCGCAAACCAACCGACGTTTTTCCCCAGGCCTTGCTAGCGCCTGGAAAAAATGCTTCGATCGATTCGCAAGACGCTAATTTTAGTTTCTGATCCGCCGGGACCACGCTAACGTTGACTTGCCCTGCCTGAGTAGTGCTGTTCGTGATTAAAAAATCTTTAACCTTCTGGGTGAGTGTATCCAGATCTTGAAACGCTTGCGGTTTTGAGAGAGGAGGAGATTGCGCCCAGGTTGGCATCAGTGGAAAGGAAACGGCCGACAACACGACAGCCGAGCCGATAACTGCCGCAGAGCGCAGTATCTCAGTTTGAAGTCTTTTTAGTGCGTCGCGCATGTTGATCCTCGCATGAATATAGCCATGCAAGAATCATACGAATATTTTATAGACGACAAAGGGAGAATAAAAGCCAGTATTTTGCTTTTATTCTCTAGATTGCATACCACTACATGGTTTTACAGTTACATCCATGATGCCCCCGTTGACCCTTACTACCTTTAACGGCAGCATTTTTTAAAACTTTAGTAAAAATTTTGGGCAATGTGAGAAAAAAGCATGAATAAATTAGATGCAAACTTTAATTTTCATCAAACAGCTTTGAATTTGCGGGCGCAGCGACAAGAGATGCTAGCCAGTAATCTCGCCAATGCCGACACGCCAAATTATAAGGCACGAGACTTTGATTTTAGTGCAAAGCTCAAGGACGCCGTGGGTAAGCTCGCTTCGCCTTCTGGGCTTTTAGGGGCGGCAGCAACCGTCGTGGGAGGCGCTGCAAGCCTCGCAGGCGGCGCAGCAAGCCTTGCAGCCTTACCGGCAACGCTCGCCTCAGGTGGCCCGGTGGCAGCAGCAAAGTCGCTTCTAACCACAGCGGCTGCCCACATTGGGCTCGGTAAAGATCAGTCCGACTCAACATTGAGCGACTCAGAGGTGAAGTATCGGGACACGCCCC
>CALQNE010000320.1 GCA_943331855.1 Bordetella parapertussis | reverse complement strand
TGGGCTTGTAATCGGATGTTTCTAAAGGCGTCTGGTTGTTGCCAAACTCAATTTCAACGCCTAGCATTGGGGTATGCCAAAGATGATGGCAATTATTTCTTTAGGCCAACAATGAAAGCTCGCAGGTTTATTCAATGTGATGTGTTCAGCCCCGTTCCACTGCGAGGTAACGGGTTAGCGGTCGTTGTTGATGCTGATGGCCTGAGCGATGAGCAAATGCAAAGATTTGCCGCGTGGACCAATCTTGCAGAGACAACATTCCTGCTACCACCCACTGACCTTTCTGCGGATTATCGCGTACGAATATTTACGCCCGTTCGGGAGATGCCATTTGCAGGGCATCCAACTCTAGGTAGCTGCGCCTCTTGGTTGCACACGGGAGGAAAACCTAAAACTTCAAGAATTGTTCGCCAAGAATGTGGGGTTGGGATTGTTGAGATAGACGTTTCTCAAGCTCCAAATCTATCCTTTGCTGCGCCTCCCACAACAATCAATGAGATGGATCCTGCTCATCGATTGGACATTTTGCGTACGCTTGAAATTCCAGCTAACGCAGTATTAAATACTGCAGAACTTTGCAACGGACCAACGTGGCAGTTTTTTGAGCTGAAATCCGTAGCTGATGTGCTCGCAGCAGATTCATCAAAGGTCAGATGGCCAACCTTCAAAGCAATTGGATTATTTGCGCCCCACGTTGCTGGTAGCGAATGTGCCTACGAAGTGCGTATGCTTGCTCCTTCCAGCGGAATGAGTGAAGACCCAATCACAGGTTCGCTGAATGCCGCAATCGCTAAATGGATGCTCGCTGCGGGGCGCCTTCAAAACCCTTACCTTGTTGCACAAGGTACAAGCATCGGGCGCTTAGGTCGCGTAGCCGTCAAAGCAGAAAGTGATGGCGTGGTATGGATTGGTGGACAAGTTCACATTGTCATTGAAGGTCACGTAAACATCTAACGCATTTCGTTTCAGAACATGTCATTGAACGTGATGTCCTTTCAAAAGGACAAAACCTTGATCGTCTAGCAGCGGCAGCGTTGATTCGAAAGGCAGGATAGTTACAAATTGAAACAGACTTAGAGCTAAAATTCATTCAGAATTGAGGCCCTATTCAAGAGCTCACAGCCATGTCATTACAACTGCCCAATTCCCAAAACACCTTATCAGAACCAAAACCTTACAACCGTGAGGCTAGTCATGAAGATGATTGCGAATCAAATAGCTTTCAAGTTCAACAACACCGAGCGTGGCTGCGTGAGCAATTGCTAGCTGGTAAGAACTCGCCCCTTTGCGATCCTATCACCCCCGAATACTTCCAAAGTTTGAGGGCTCTAGCAAGAGGTGAGCTTTAAAATGACTGTTAGGACAATTGCTCCACACCGTCACGCAATTGCAGATGTCCACGACATCATTTGTTACTACCGCGAACAGGCCGGCACAGCGGTCGCAGAAAATTTCGCTATTGAAATTGATGAAGCATATGCTCGCTTAAAACAACACCCCAACATTGGGTCTCCGCGTCCAGCCCTCGACTTAGACATCGACGGCGTCAAGTCTTGGGCATTGAAACGTTTTCCCCATCAGATCTTCTATGAGATCCAAAATGATCACGTGGAACTCTGGCGAATCCTGCATCCAAGACGTGACATCACCCAAGCAACGCTGTCTCGTCAAAGGTTTCAATAAGGATCGACATCCTCCGACCCCGGTCGATTCCGCCCCGGGCCACCATCTGAAACTGAAAAAACCCCTGCGTTCGCGCTGGGGTTTTTGCTTTTATGGGCTTGTAACTGGATATTTAGTTAAAGAATGACTTGTGTGACGAGGCTTACGCTTGCCTTGGTCAACATCCAAACATTGGATCGCCGCGTACAGCACTTGATTTGGACATCGAAGGCATCAAAGCTTGGTCTTTGAGACGCTTCCTACATCAGATCTATTACAAAGTTTTCTCTGATCGCATAGAGCTTTGCCGAGTCCTCCACCCCAACACACCGGCAAGGGTGGCCTCGCTGTCAGTGCCAATAAAGATATAGCTAAAAGAGATATTTAATCCAACATCTTTTTTTATTAATCTGACGTTAAAAAATTAGAGTTTGACTTACATACACGCACTTTTGCAACAGGAATACTAGTGCCATCTGCCTGGAGACATCTCTTCAGAGAAATTTTCGGAGTTAACGATGGCGATGAAACTGAGGGTAAAGCTCTTCGTGCTGTTGGCAGTCTTTAGTTTCAATTTTGGGTCGGCCGTTGCTCAAGAACAAAAGGCCTGCGCCCTAGTACTGATGCACGGAAAGTGGCACAACCCTCGAGACTTCGGTTTCTTCGGCAAAAAAATTGAGCCCACTTGCGACTACAAATCGATTGAAATGCCGTGGTCAGGGCGTCGCAATTACGACCAGCCCTACGCGGTCGCTTTGGTGGAAATCAAGGCTCAAGTTGATGAGTTTCGCAAGGAAGGTTACAAGCGTGTGATTCTGGTCGGTCACAGCTTTGGCGCAAATGCTGCTCTAGCTTATATGGCTGAAGTCGGCGATGCAGATGGAGTTATTTCCCTTGCCGCCGGACATAGGCCCTATTGGATGTACCAAAATGGCATTGGGTCAGAGTCAGTAGATAAAGCCCGGGGTCTTGTTGCATCTGGCAAAGGCGAAGAAACCTTAAGCATGACCGATTTTAATCAAGGAAAGCGGCGAAACGTATCTATGAGTGCAACTGTTTTGCTAAGTTATTTCGATCCGCAAGGTTTAGGTCATATGCAAGAGACAATTTCTCGCTTTAAAAAAGCGGTTCCGGTATTGTGGATTGTTGGCACGCAGGATCCGCTATACCCGTTTGGTACTCTCTGGATAGATAAGGCGCCCAAGCATCCTGCGAACAAGTATGTAGTCGTACAAGCCGATCACGTGAGTACCCCTGATGCGTCTGTTGCCGAAGTCTTGGCATGGATTAAAAGCCTGCCGTAATGAAGCAATTAAACATCCTCAGCACCAGGTCGATTCCGCCCCGGGCCACCATCTGAAACTGAAAAACCCCTGCGTTCTGAACCGCCTCTTAAACTTGATCACGCTATGTCTTTAATCCCCTTTCTGCTCGCTGCTACCCTTCTAGCTGTGACCCCAGGTCCTGGCATCGCCTATGTTGTAGCTAGAACAGTTTCTGGCGGTCGCACAGAAGGCTTGGCTTCGTGTTTAGGCACTAGCTTGGGCGGACTCGTTCACGTTCTAGCTTCGTCACTTGGTTTATCGCTGATCGTCGCTGAATCCGCCATGACTTTCAACCTGCTGAAATACATTGGTGCTGCGTATCTTGTTTACCTAGGTATTCGCATGCTGCGAAGTAAGGAGAAGCAGCTAGAGACCCACCCCATTCCATCTCAAGGAGGTCGACGTGCTTTGATTGAAGGTATTGTTGTCGAAACGCTGAATGTAAAGACCGCTTTGTTTTTTCTGGCCTTTCTGCCTCAATTCGTTTCACCTCAAGAACCGGTTATTACGCAGCTTTTTTTACTTGGATGCATATGCGTCACACTC
>CALQNE010000319.1 GCA_943331855.1 Bordetella parapertussis | reverse complement strand
TGTTGATGCGCAAGGGGCACGTGCGAAAACCAAAAGCCTGCAAAAGCAGCGTCATAGCATTCGGTCGGGGTAGGCAATGCATAGGCATCACCCACTAACCATTGAACCCGTTCGTTATTTGGTCTGGCCTGCGCAATTTGAAGCGTTTCAGCTGAGGCGTCTAAGCCCAATACACTGGCAGCAACCGGCGCAATGAATTGAGTCCAGTAGCCAGTACCCGCCGCGACCTCAAGTACTCGTGCACCTTCAAATCTTGTAGGCAACCATTGCTCAATTAATCGCAAATCAGCCTGACGCTCGGGCTTAGCATAAATTTGGTCATATTCTTTTGCACGCGCTGCGTAATACGCTTTCATTTAGTGCTGCAAAATCTTCGACAAAAATTGTTGTGCCCGTTCACTTTTTGCCTGGGTAAAGAAATCGTCTTTGGTCGCATCTTCAACGATCTCACCCTCATCCATAAAGATGACACGATGAGCCACTTTGCGGGCAAAGCCCATTTCATGCGTCACCACCATCATCGTCATACCGTCTTTGGCCAAGGTCACCATCACATCCAACACTTCACCGACCATTTCTGGATCAAGCGCTGAGGTGGGCTCATCAAACAACATCACCACAGGATCCATACTCAGCGCACGCGCGATCGCAACACGCTGCTGCTGACCACCAGACAATTGACCTGGATGTTTATCTTTGTGCGCAGTCAAGCCCACACGATCGAGCATCTTCAGACCACGCGTCAAGGCCTCGGCCGGGCTGCGGCCCAACACCTTAATCTGGGCAAGTGTCAGGTTTTCAGTAACGCTCAGGTGCGGGAACAGTTCAAAATGTTGGAACACCATGCCGACCTGACTGCGTAACTTTGGCAGATTCGTTTTAGGATCATGCAACTCGACACCGTTGATGGTGAGCTTGCCTTGCTGAAAAGGTTCAAGTGCGTTGACGCACTTGATCAGGGTCGACTTGCCCGAACCCGAAGGCCCGCAAACCACTACAACTTCGCCACGATTGACCTGGGTGGTGCAATGTTTCAAGACATTGAAGCTGCCGTACCACTTTGACACATCTTCAATCGCAATCATTTGTTCTGACATAGAGATCCCTAGTACTTAAGTTTCGGTCACAGCCGCCCAGTCGCCTACTGCATTGTGACATGGATCAGAGTTTAAAACACCTTGATTTCATTGGTTATTTCCAAGG
This sequence comes from Bordetella parapertussis, assembly GCA_943331855.1. GTDB lineage: Bacteria > Pseudomonadota > Gammaproteobacteria > Burkholderiales > Burkholderiaceae_B > Zwartia > Zwartia parapertussis_H. The sequence continues at coordinate 2,348 of CALQNE010000319.1, read as the reverse complement.
TTCATCTTCAGCAAACCAAACACCCAACGGCGTAGGCCAGTGCAATAGGTTTGCACTTATAATTTTGTTTTACCATGCGTCTCGATCATCTTGTCTGATTGACGTGACGTCCCTCGCGCTTAAGTGCGAAGATTTCTACAGCTAGCGTCGCATCTGTGCAGACGAAAACAATGAAAACTATCGATTCGATTAAAGCCGCTTTTAAACAAGGTCAACGGTCAGAAGCCCTTCAGGCCTGTGCGCAACTGTGTGCGACCGAACCCGCCAATCTTGAGCCCAAACGTTTATTCGCCTTGCTGCATGTCGTACTTGGCAACTTTAGCGAGGCAAAAACCGGCTATCTAGCCGTGCTTGCCTTACGTCCAAACGATAGCGACGCGCTCTTTAATCTCGCCGTATGCGAAAGAGAATTACACCGCCTTGATTCGGCCATCGAGATCTACACCACTTACACCAAAGCACACCCCAACGCGGTTGAGGGCTGGGTCAATCTAGCAGAATGCCACCAACAACTTGGTCAATGCCCACAAGCTATTGCCGCAGCCGAGCGGGCCATTAAAATCGCGCCCACCTCGTTTCGCCCCTGGCTGATTAAAGCTGATGCCTTGAAGGCAGCTGGCGATTACGCCGCAGCGATCCATCAATATAAAAACGCGAACCAGTGCGAGCCTAACGCCGCCTCCTACCTTGGCATGGGCTTAGCCCAGCAAGCACTTAAACAAGTACCGCAAGCTTTAGAGTCCTTGACCAAAGCGCTTGGTATTGCCCAACACTTGTTACCCGCCTTGATGGCTCGCGCCGAGATTTTAGATGCCATCGGCCGCTCACAAGAAGCGTTAAACGACTATCTTGCCGCCTTAGCAATCAAGCCTGATCACGAGCAAGGCCTTAAAAATGCCTCTGGTCTACTCGTTGCACTTAATCGTGGCACCGAGGCTCTGGCGCTTTTTAATAAGGCACTTGAAGTCTCGCCTAATCTTTTGGTCGCAAAACTGGGTTCAACTTGGGTCACCAGCAAGATGGTACCTCTGTGGCATGTGCCGATGATGAATGAGGCACACCGCAATGATGCCTACTACGAGGGTATCAAAACAGCGGTTAAGCCAGGCAAACTCGTTTTAGAGATTGGCGCGGGTTCAGGCTTGCTGTCGATGATGGCGGCCAAGCTTGGAGCCACTCAAGTTGTTGCCTGCGAAGCCGAGCCCCTAGTGGCAAAAACTGCAGCCGAAATTGTAAAAAACAATGGCTATGCAGACACCGTCAGCATTCTTTCAAAAATATCGTATGACGTTGAAGTAGGCAAAGACTTGCCTGAAAAGGCTGACGTGCTAATTCATGAGATTTTTGATAGTGCCATTATTGGTGAACACGTACTGCCTGCGATCGAAGACGCAAAAAAACGTCTACTCAAACCCGAAGCCTTGATTGTGCCGCACGCAGCGAGCATCATGATTGCCTTAATGGGCGGCGAGGCTGCCGGTCAGTATCTGCGGATTGAACGTAGTCATGGCTTTGATCTGTCGCACTTTAATTCGATCGCCTCGAAAAAGATCCCGTTCTATCGCGAAGATATTGCGCTGACCCCAATGAGTGCGCCTGTTGATGCGTTTCGCTTTGACTTTATGAGTCAGGATTCATATCCCGCAGAAGACAAGCTTTTAGAACTCACTGCCACGACAGAGGGTCTGTGCTATGGCGTGGTGCAATGGATTCGCATCGAACTCGATGCCACCACCACCTGGGAAAACCCCCCGACTGATATTCGCTCAACGACGGCCTGGCAACGAACAGTCTATCGTTTTGATCAGCCTTTACCATTGACTAAAGGCATGGTCGTCAAGATTGCCGCAAGCCATGATCGCGCGTCACCCTGGTTTGACTTGGCTAAATAGTGAACTTGATCAACGCACCGCGATCCGTGCTTGTAAGCGCTTAACCAAGGTTGACGCACCAAACGAGATCAAAAAATACACCAGCGCGGCAAAGATATACATCTCAACCAAACGGCCATCGCGCTGTGCAATCTTGCTGGCTGCACCTAAAAAATCAGTTAATGACAACACATAGACCAGCGAAGTGTCTTGAAACAGAATAATCGACTGGGTTAACAACAATGGTGTCATCGCCCTGAAAGCCTGGGGCAACACGATGTAACACATCACTTGGTGATAACGCATGCCCAGCGCTTGAGCCGCGGCAAACTGACCACGCGGCACAGCCTGAATACCCGCACGCATAATCTCTGAAAAGTAAGCCGCTTCAAACAATGAAAACGTGACCAGCGCTGACATGAAAGCCCCAACAGCCATCGGTCGTTCAGAGCCTAAGATCCATTGACCAATATAGGG
>CALQNE010000318.1 GCA_943331855.1 Bordetella parapertussis | reverse complement strand
TTCTCTTTACCAATCGTCCATAACTTGGCCAACCCATGAGGTTCTGCAATTAAAAAGAACACGATCAATGCACCAAAAATCATATGCTCGATATGCGCGGCCGTATCGATGGCCAAGGGCAAGCCAAACCACCCGGGTACGTGATTCAAGGCGACCGGAATCAGTACGATGAAGGCTGCGCCAAAAAAACTACCAAGGATCGAACCCAAACCGCCGATGATCACCATAAACAACAATTGAAACGATCGATTCAGGTCAAACGCCAAGGGCTCCCAAGAGCCAAGATGCAAGAACCCCCACAGCGCACCCGCGACGCCAACAATAAACGAGCTCACCGCAAAGGCCGTGAGCTTGGCATACATGGGTCGTATCCCAATCACCGACGCCGCCACGTCCATGTCGCGTATCGCCATCCATTGACGACCAATCGCACCACGCACCAAATTTTTAGCCAGTAGGGCAAAGACCACCACAAACGACAACACAAACAAATATTTCGGGATCGCATCCTGCAGGGCGATACCAAACACCGACAAAGCTGGCACTGATACGTTGCCCGAAGGTGAGTAGTTCGTAAAGAACGGGATACGCAAGAAAGCCCAATCGACAAAAAATTGCGCAGCCAAGGTTGCTACGGCCAGATAGAGACCTCGAATTCGCAGGCTTGGAATGCCAAACAGTACGCCAACCAGTGTTGCAAAAAAACCGCCCAGCAAGATCTCAACAATCAAAGGCGTCTGTGGGAATCGCACGCCAATGTTCCAGGCGGCGTAAGCGCCCACCGCCATAAATGCACCGGTGCCCAGCGAGATCTGTCCACAATAGCCCACAAGAATATTCAAACCAATCGCTGCAAGGGACAAAATCAAAAAGGGAATTAACAGCGCTTTGATGAAGTAGTCTGATGCAAGCAACGGCACCAAAACAAACGCAAGCAACAACACCGCAAAAATAAAGATGCGATCTTGACGCACTGGAAAGATCTGCTGATCTGACCGGTAGCTCGTTTTAAATTGTCCGTTTTCGCGATAAAACATATTTCGTTTAACTCACCAATTTTGAGGCAAAGCGCTAGACGCGATCGATGATCTTTTCGCCGAACAAGCCTTGCGGTCTGAAAAGCAAAAATACCAACGCCAAGACATACGCGAACCAGATTTCGATACCACCGCCCACAAGCGGCCCGATATAGACCTCGGATACTTTTTCACCCACGCCAATAATCAAGCCACCAATAATCGCGCCGGGTACTGAGGTTAAGCCTCCCAGAATCACCACAGGCAAGGCGCGTAACGTCGCGGTCGCCAACGTGAATTGCACGCCAAATTTTGAACCCCAAATAATGCCAGCAACCAGTGCAACAACACCTGCAACGGTCCACACGATGACCCAAATCCGGTTTAAGGGGATCCCAACAGATTGGGCGGCCTGATGATCATCCGCCACCGCACGCAAGGCGCGTCCCGTAGCCGTAACCTGAAAAAACAATGCAAGACCTGCGACTAGCAGGGCCGCGATCACAGCCGCGGTTAAGTCTTCAAGATTCAAGAGCACACCACCCTCGAACAACGACTCCAGAATGAAGGCCGGTTCTTTGGGCATACCAACATTAATCGTATACACCGACGCACCGAATGCGAGTTGCCCCAAGCCTTCAAGAAAATAAGCGATACCAAGCGTTGCCATGAGCAGCGCAGTTGCTTCCTGGTTAACCAGGTGCCGCAAGACTAGGCGCTCAACACACCAAGCCATAATAAACATCAACACCGCACTGACCATAAACGCCAGGATATTGGCAAGGATGAGATTATTAAAGCCGAGCCACTGTGGAATCCATACCGCAAACCGCGCCATCGACAGCGCCGCCACAAGCACCATTGCACCCTGTGCAAAATTAAAGACGCCTGACGCTTTAAAAATTAGCACAAAGCCTAAACCAATCAGCGAATACAACATGCCGGTCATCAGGCCGCCGAATAAGGTTTCAAGAAAAAATCCCATGTTCGCTTCGCCTTAATGCGCCACGCCAAGATAGGCGGAAATTACGGCTTCGTTTTGACGCACTTGTTCTGGCGTACCGTCGCCAATTTTTTTTCCGTAATCAAGCACGACCACACGATCCGAGATATCCATCACAACACCCATATCGTGCTCGATCAACACAATCGTGGTGCCGAACTCATCATTCACATCGAGAATAAAGCGACTCATATCCTGCTTTTCTTCGATGTTCATTCCAGCCATGGGTTCGTCCAACAATAAAAGCCGCGGTTCCATTGCCAAGGCACGTCCAAGATCGACACGCTTTTGCAACCCATACGGAAGCCGACCCACCGGCGTTTTTCGGTGCGCCTGGATCTCAAGGAAATCAATTAGGTTTTCGACAAACTCTCGATGCGCGATCTCTTCACGCTCTGCCGAGCCAAGCCTAAGCGCTTGCGCAAAGATGCCCGACGTCATGCGTAAATTTCTGCCACTCATCATGTTATCGAGCACGCTCATCCCCTTAAAGAGCGCAAGGTTCTGAAAGGTACGTGCCACACCCATTTCAGCCGCACGTCTGGGATTCATTTTGTTGAAGCGCTCGCCAGCAAAGGTGATGCTGCCATGCTGCGGGGTGTAGACCCCATTAATCACATTCAGCATCGAGCTCTTGCCTGCACCATTTGGGCCGATGATGGCGCGAATCTCATGCTCGCGCACATCAAACGAAATATCCGTCAAGGCCTTGACGCCACCAAACGCTAGAGAAATATCTTCGAGCTCTAGCACCACTTCGCCAATCCGGTCACGCAAAGTTGTAGTCATGGTTACGCTGCCTTGGCCAGGTTGAGTGCAACGACAGGCACCGAGCGAATTTTCAGATCAGCCGCGATTCGGCCCGTACGCCCATCTTCAAACTTAACCTCGATATCAATGTACTGGCGCTCGCGCTTCGCAAACAAGGCGTCAACCAATACCGCATACTTTTCGGCAACAAACCCGCGGCGGACTTTGCGCGTTCGCGTGAGTTCGTCGTCGTCGGGATCAAGTTCTTTATGCAAGATCAAGAAGCGACTGATTTGAGATCCAGATAGTCGGCTATCGCGTGACAAGTCTCGATTGACCTCTTCAACACACTCAGCGATCAGGTCGTACACCTCATCACGCGCCGCTAAATCGGTATAGCCCGCATAGGCCAAACCACGTCGCTCGGCCCAGTTACCTACCGCCTCAAGATCGATGTTAATAAACGCACAAACTTCAGTCTGTCCCGCGCCAAAGGCGACGACTTCTTTGATATGCGAGAAGAACTTCAATTTGTTTTCGAGATACTTCGGGGCAAACAAACTACCATCCGCGAGCGTGCCAACATCTTTGGCGCGATCAATAATTTTGAGATGACCGTCTTCATCCAGATAGCCTGCGTCGCCCGTGCGAAACCAACCATCGGTTGTCATCGTTTCACGTGTCGCTTCGGGGTTGCGGTAGTACTCTTTAAATAGCCCAGGGCTTTTTAATTGCACTTCGCCCTCAGGTGTGATGCGCACCTCAACACCTGGGACGGGCGGGCCCACCGTATCGGGCTTGACGTTTCC
>CALQNE010000317.1 GCA_943331855.1 Bordetella parapertussis | reverse complement strand
TACGCTGAATTTTTTAAATGCTTGTAACCAGCGCGACAGCCATAGAACGTGCCGTTCAAGTCGATATCGACCACTGTTCGCCAGCCATTAGGCGACAGTTCAGCAGTGGGGCAGCTAAAGTTACCCGCAGCGTTATTCACCAAAATATCGAGACTACCAAGCCGCTCAACCGTCTTCTCAAGTGTCGCTTCAACTTCGTCATAGTTTCGGACATCGGTTTTAAAGGTGAGGGCTTTCAAACCTTCGGCGGCCATTTCAGCCACAGCACCATCAAGCCGCTCTTGACTTCTGCTCGCCAATACGACCTGCGCACCGAGGCGGGCGTATGTTTTAGAAATTTCAAAACCGATACCACCCGCTCCGCCGGTAATCAATGCGACACGGCCCTTCAAAAGATCTGGTGAAAACATAATTCAATATCCTTTCTGTTTTTATCGCACTTAACAATCAGTCTACTTTCGCGCCAGATTCTTTTACTAATTTGGCCCACTTAGGAATATCTTTCTTGATGACCTCAGTGACTTCCTCGGGCGTGCTTCCGACTGGGATGCCGCCCATGGCTTCAATTTTTAACTTGAAGTCGGGGGTCTGAATGATTTTTACAATCACTGAATTCAGCTTTTTCACGATTGGTTGAGGCGTACCGGCAGGCAGCATGATGCCGTACCAAGCAGCAAGATCGTAACCAGCCAAACCAGCTTCAGCCATCGAGGGCACGTTCGGCAACGCGGGCACACGATCCAGCGACGTTACCGCCAACGCCTTTATTTTTCCAGAATCTGTGTAACGCATTCCCGCCAATACGCTTGCAAAAACAATCGGGACTTGGCCACTCAGCACATCGATCATCGAAGCGCCATCACCCTTGTAGGGGATGTGTTCCATTTTGACTCCCGTCATCATCTTAAAAAGCTCACCCGAAAAATGAGAACTGGTTCCGTTTCCACCAGAACCAAAGCTGTATTTGTTTGGATTCGCCTTGAGAAAAGCAATCAATTCAATCACGTTATTCGCAGGGATACTGGGGTGTACCGCCAACATATTTGGCAAGACCGTAAAGATTGTGACCGGGGCAAAATCTTTGAGCGGGTGATAAGGCAAATTACCAAACAAGGTCAAGTTTCCAGCCAACGGACCGTTGGTCGAAATTAAAAAGGTGTAGCCATCAGGCGCAGCCTTGGCAACCATATCCGTCCCAATGTTCCCACCGGCGCCCGGTTTATTTTCAACCGTGATGCGCTGTCCGAGTTGATCAGACATTCGTTCGGCCAGTGCGCGCCCTAACGTGTCGGTCGGGCCACCCGCCCCAAAAGGCACGATCATTCTGATTGGCCGAGTCGGATAGGCATCCTCTGCCCAAGCGTTAGCCAACATCAACCAATTGGCCATGATCAGGGATGCTGCGATGAGTTTTCTTGTATTCATGTGATGAAGATCCTTGTCTCTATTTTTCGCTGCCGGGATTCTTGTGATCAGACGAGCGTCCTGACCCTAGGCAGCGCCCTTCACCTTAAAACTCGGTCTAGCATCCGTCAAGCCAAAAGAATGTTGCTGCTCACACACGCACTTCAACTTCTTGAAGGCAACTTCTGTGTAGCGCTCAGCTCTAATTTTGTGCACTGCAGCGAGGTCGTTTTTACCCGATGCTATTGTTTTGGGCTCGACCTATACTAGGTGAATACGCTCGCTTCGATCAATCCTAGGAAACAAAAGATGGCCCTAGATATTCACCTGAATGGCACCCCGCTCGGTCACGAGATTCGCGGTGTCGATCTTAACAACCTCGACGAACAAACATTTAAAGAAATTGACGATGCTTACAAAACCTACGGCGTCGTGGTCATCCGGGATCAAAAACTGACCCCAGAGCAACAACTCAACTTCAGTCGTCGTTTTGGATCCCTAGATCGTTTTGTTTTCGATCGTTTCAACATGAAAGAAAATCCAGAGATTTTTATCGTGTCAAACCTGCTCGACGAGGGAAAGCCCGTTGGCATGGAAGATGCAGGGCGTTACTGGCATAGTGATATGTGGTACGTCGCAACACCTCCACGCGGCTCGTTCTTATATGCCGTCGAAGTGCCGCATGACGGCACGCGTCCACTTGGAGATACATACTTCGCTAGCACGCGCCATGCCTACGAAACCTTATCCGAACCGCTCAAAGAACAAGTGAATCAGCTCAGTGCAGTCTTTAGCTCAAGAAAATATGGCGAGTATGTCGGGCATACGCCCGAAAAAGCAAAAGATAACATCTACCTCAAAGAGGTTGTTGCGGCACGTGAAAAAATTAAGGATAACGAGATTACGCACCCCTTAGTTAGAACACATCCGATCACCGGTAAAAAAAGTTTACATGTCGTTCAGGGTGTCATTAGCCAAGTCATCGGTTTGTCTGCACAAGAATCTGAAGAATTAATTGAAACTCTCGTCAATCATGTCATTCGACCAGAAGTTGTGTACCGACATGTTTGGCGTGTTGGAGATATCGTTCTATGGGATAACTATGCTGCCCTGCACCGCGCGACAGGTGATTTCAAACTACCGCAGCGGCGACACATGCACCGCACGACACTCAGCGCACCAAAAATCAACTAAAACGAATGCGGAGTCATTAAGAATGAACATTTTTGCCAACCGGGCATTGAAACTATTTTTTTGCTTGAGTTTTGCACTATGCATACCGAGCTTACATGCTCAATCAGAGGTATTTCCGAGCAAGGCCGTTACCCTGATCGTACCCTTCCCGGCCGGTGGCTCAGCAGATGCGACGAGCCGCTCGTTGGCCCAAAAGCTTTCAGCACGTTGGAAACAACCGGTCATTGTCGTTAATCGTCCTGGTGCGGGTACAACAATCGGCCTGAATGCAACCGCCACGGCGACCCCTGATGGTTACACGATCGGCATGAATTCTATTTCGCATATTGTGCAGCCGGCAGTCAGGGCAAAATTACCGTACGACTCGGTCGCCGACTTTACGTTTATTTCAAAAGTACTTGAGGCACCATTTGTACTGACGGTCAATGCCGCCTTACCCATCAATTCGATTGCCGATCTCGTCACCTATGCGAAAGCGAATCCCGAAAAGCTGAACTATGCCTCGTTTGGCGTTGGTTCAGCCGGTCACATATTTTTTGAGATACTGTCTCAACAAACTGGCATTCGTGCAACGCACGTGCCTTACAAAGGCACTGGCGAAGCAACTGTTGCTCAGTTGAATGGTGACTCGCCCTTGATGTTCGACATGATTACGTCACCCCTACAACAAATTCGATCTGGAAAGTTACGCCCGCTGCTTGTCACAACAGCAACGCGCTCTAACGAATTGCCAAACGTACCAACGAGTCGCGAATCAGGCATCATTGAACTTGAGATGCCCACCTGGTTTGGCATGGTCGGGCCCAAAGGCATCCCACCAGTGATCGTGGCCGAACTCAACGCAGCCATTGTCGAAGCCCTTAAGGCGCCCGACATCGTGGCCTTGATTGAAAAACAAGGCATGGCCCCCGCGCCGAGTACACCTGAAGAATATAAAAAGTTTGTACAAGACTCGATTGCGATCATTCAACGGGCCGCTACCTTAGCGGCCATTCCGAAAGTCGACGATT
>CALQNE010000316.1 GCA_943331855.1 Bordetella parapertussis | reverse complement strand
GGTGATAGTTAAATTGATCGTTTCCATTTCGCGACTCCATCATTACAGGTTCATATACTGATGGCTAAATAGTAGCCTGCACCAACCAGATTGGCGTGATCTAGATCATATCGACTCGAGTATTTCTGAGCGTCTGCGGACTTTATCGCCAAAATTCTAGTTGCGATAACGTCGCTCGGATATCATTCGAGTTTTGAAGCCTAATTTGTCGAGGTGAATGATGGGTAGGCTCGTACGAATCAACGATGCGCTCTATAAAGAGGTGCAAACGCGCGCATGCGCCGAGAGGCGCACGATCGCAAGGCAATTGGAATTTTTGGCAAGGATGGGAAAGCAGCCTTAGACAACCCAGATCTGCCCACTGAGTTCGTCAAAGAGTTGCTAATCTCCCGAGCCGAAGGTCAAAAGGTGGCTAAGCCCTTTCTTCCTGCAGGTGCTTCCCCACTTACCGCAACGCCTTATACCGAATCCGTTTAGGCGCCGCACCGGCTTCACCTAAACGACGACGTTTGTCAGCTTCGTACTCTTGATAGTTACCATCAAAAAATACAGCCTGAGAATCGCCCTCGAACGCCAAAATATGCGTAGCGATACGATCAAGAAACCAGCGATCATGACTGATCACCATGATCGAACCTGCAAATTCAAGCAAGGCGTCTTCAACGGCACGCAGTGTTTCAACGTCGAGATCGTTTGAGGGTTCATCAAGCAGCAAGACGTTGCCGCCAGTGATGAGCGTTTTAGCCAAGTGCAGACGACCACGTTCACCGCCTGATAACTGCCCCACCATCTTGCCTTGATCGGCGCCCTTGAAGTTAAAGCGCCCGAGATAAGCTCGCGCAGGCATTTCAAAGCGACCCACGGTCAAAATATCGGCACCATCTGCGATCGAATCAAACACGGTTTTATCGTTAGGTAACGAATCGCGCGATTGATCCACAAATGCGATCTTTACCGTCGAACCAATATTGACTTGGCCGCTATCGGGTTTTTCTTGGCCTGCAATCATGCGAAACAAGGTTGATTTACCAGCGCCGTTAGGGCCGATAATGCCCACGATCGCACCCGGTGGCACACGAAAGCTTAAATTATCAATCAACAGGCGATCACCAAAGGCCTTGCTGACGTTCACGAACTCAATCGCCTCGTTACCCAAGCGATCTGCTACTGGGATAAAGATTTCTTGGGTCTCGTTACGCTTTTGGTATTCGTGTGACGACAACTCTTCAAAACGCGCCATCCGGGCTTTCGATTTAGCCTGACGACCTTTCGCGTTTTGACGCACCCACTCAAGTTCTTTTTTGATGGTTTTTTGGCGCGCGGATTCAGTCGACTCTTCGGTTTTTAAGCGTGCATCTTTTTGCTCGAGCCAAGAGCTGTAATTACCTTTCCAGGGGATCCCATGACCACGGTCAAGCTCAAGAATCCATTCGGCGGCGTTATCCAAAAAATAACGATCATGGGTCACGCCCACTACTGTGCCAGGAAACTTAGACAAGAATTGTTCAAGCCATTCAACGCTTTCTGCATCTAAGTGGTTGGTAGGCTCATCGAGCAACAGCATATCTGGCTTAGACAATAGCAACCTGCACAAGGCGACACGCCGCTTTTCGCCGCCCGACAGCTTGCCAACGTTGGCATCCCACGGTGGCAGACGCAAGGCGTCGGCCGCGATTTCCATTTGCGTTTCGATATCGTCTGAGCCACTTGAGGCAGCAGCTGCAATCACCGCCTCGAGGTCAGCCTGCTCAGCTGCGAGCGCATCAAAATCAGCATCGGGCTCGGCATAGGCCGCGTACACAGCATCTAAGCGCTTACGTGCCGCAACAACCGCACCCAAGCCCTCTTCAACCACTTCACGTACGGTGTGGTCTGGATTGAGTTTAGGCTCTTGCTCAAGGTAGCCAATATTCAGGCCAGGCATCGGGACAGCTTCTCCCTCGATCTCTTTATCAACACCCGCCATAATTTTAAGCAGGGTCGATTTACCTGAACCGTTTGTACCCAGTACGCCAATCTTGGCGCCCGGAAAAAACGATAACGAAATGTCGCGCAAAATCTGACGCTTAGGGGGCACGGTCTTGCCGACGCGGTGCATGGTGTATACGTACTGGGCCATTTGATGTGTCGCTCTAGTGAAAACAATTGATGGCGTCTATTGTAGAGCTTAGGGCGTGCTTCCGGCTATGATGACGACTTGTCTGGCGCCACACGCTCTACCCATCACCATTTTCTTAAATTTTGCCCTGTTTGGGCCTGCCCACGATGACCACACCTGACTTAAGCCTGCGCTTTACCGAACAAGAACTGTTGATGCTGGGCAAAACCGCCGATGGCTTAAGTGCCTATATGGGTAAGTCTGTGCTCGCCGAAGTGGGGCTCGATGACGACGCCGAATGGGTGATTTTTGCGGTTCCATTAGGCGTCGACGAAAAACCTGACGAAACGGCCATGCATGTGCAAATGGGCGGCCCCGGCGCACGATTTGTGGGTGGACGAGGCGGGCTGGATCTGGATACCGAGGTCTACGACTGTCAATACCTGTGGTCCATACAAATTACCGAAGATCCAGAGGCGCGTTTTGTACGTCTAGATCACAACGGCGATGAGTTTGATTTTTCAAATGAACTCGCTGAATTGCTACCGTTTGAATTATCTGATGAAGAGCTACCAGACCCTGACCTTGAGCTGCTTGAAGAGTTAGGTGATGATGAGTTAGATGATGCGGGGTTTGAAGACGACGCGGGCGACTTGAAACCGCCTAAGGGACCCTTGCACTAGCCCATCTCCCAACCCTGTACCACCCCATGACAAGCGACTTGGATGCCTTTGAAGTTTTGCATGACAGGGGCTTCAGCTTTACATTGTTCGCGCGCATGCGGGCAGCGGGGGTGAAAGGTGCAGCCTGAGGGTGGGCTCAGGGGGTTGGGTACCTCGCCTGCAACGGGCGTGCGTGACTTGCCCTGGCCAGTCAGATCTGGGATCGCTGCGAGCAAAAGGCGGGTATAGGGATGCTGAGGCGTAGCAAACAAGGCGTCGCGATCAGCGATTTCTACGATGCGCCCCAGATACATGACACCTACGCGATCTGCCACGTGATGCACGACTGCCAGGTTGTGAGAAATAAACAGATAGGTCAGGCCAAGCCTGCGCTGCAGATCTTTCATGATGTTCAAGACCTGCGCCTGCACTGACACATCTAGCGCCGAGGTCGGTTCATCACACACTAAAAACTCAGGGTTGACAGCAAGGGCGCGTGCAATTGAGATGCGCTGACGTTGCCCACCCGAGAACTGATGCGGGTACCGGTTTTGATCGCTGGGATGCAGGCCGACTTGTGTCAGTAGCGCACCGACACGTTCGTCACGCTCAGCTGCACTCAGTTGGGTATGCGCGAGCATAGGTTCAGCAATGATGCGCCCGACTCGCCAGCGCGGGTTCAAGCTTGCATACGGATCCTGAAAAATCATTTGCAAGCGCTTGCGTAACGCCAGGCCTTTGCGCCCTTGCATGTTTGACAAAGGCTGGCCATCAAATGTGATCGAGCCATGTGTCAATGGATACAAGCCCACCAGCATGCGGGCAATGGTTGATTTGCCACAACCAGATTCGCCAACCAAGGCAAG
>CALQNE010000315.1 GCA_943331855.1 Bordetella parapertussis | reverse complement strand
GATGGAGCGTAAAAGTACCCCAAGGATTAGCGATAAGAAACGCGAGGTTTTCATCCGCTTGCGCAATGCACGTCATAGTGGGCAAAAGCTCGTACAACTTTGCCACGACTACTAAAGTGAAACACCTCAGCCGACAAACCACGTACGCCTTTGTAATACAACGTGATGCTATCAATGCCAGCCAATACGGTAAGTAACTCGAATCGTAAATCTGGATTGATCTTAAGCGCTTTAGCCCAGTAAGCCCCAACAGCGGATTTACCGCGCAGGATGCCCGAAACCTCGCCTGTAACTCGAATAATGACCGGCGACGACATTTCAAAATCGTCTTCATAATGCGACAGGATTTTATCGAGATCGTGCGAGTTCCATGCATCGATCCAATCGTTAGCGAACTGAGTGACAAAAAACTGATTCATGCTTGTAGCTCGGTCATCATCACGAAAAAACCTATTCAAACTTTTGGTTATGCGTAGCGAACGATGCTTTTTGTATTAGACCATCTGTAATCTCATACACACACATCATTTCCAATGATCCGCGTCCCTCGGGGAAGTTACGAGTAATTTTTTCGTGATCAACCACAATGTTACCCATCACAACTCGACTCAAGAGCTCGGCGTGCAAGTCTGGTTCAGCAAAGCGAATTATCGTACGTGCGCGCATCGCTTCGTGTCCTTCTGCCAAGAGCTCACCGTGCAAGTTGAACTGTTGGGCATCACTCGCATAGGTTGACAACCACCCCTCAACATCTTTAGCGTTCCACGTATCAAGCTGTTTTGTATCAGCAGAGCTGCATCAGTCATCAGACTATTCCAAAATGATGAATCATCATTTAATCGAAAATAAAATTTATGCCTAACGGTTTTGTCAGACTGGCCGTTCTATGTAAGATTGGCCATGACCGCTCAAAGCTCAACCTGTACCTCAGGCAAGGCCTTACCCCAGGTTCTTATCTTGTAGCTTCGTCGATCAGAGGCATAGTACGGATCTGCTTCAATCAACTCAATCGCCCTTTGTCGGCTAGGCACCTCCAACACCCAAAGCCCACCCACAAAAGCCTGACCTGGCTCTTCCCGACAGCCACCTCCCAGTAATATTTCATCTTTATGCGCACGCAGATACGCAAGATGCTCCGACTCTCGCTGCTGCCTGATCTCCAGCATTTCAGGCGTATCTTCAAAGAAAACGATCCAGCGCATTAATTACTAACCCCTTTATTTATATCAGTGATGATCCGAATGCCCGAGCAACTAACGTTTATTACTCCAAGCGTTTCATATTAATTGGGCTTTTTCAATCCCCAATTTGGGTGGTAGGCATGTGAGCCGATAAAGCATAATAGTATCTCAGTGACCACTAGTCTTGACAGCCATTTTTCTCACGTATCTGCCCACGGCTTGAAGATTTCGACGTGATCGATGGGGATGGGCATGAAGATTTTTTGCACTTGCATACAGATGACGAAAGAGGAAAGACGACAATCCGCGAAGAAGTAATTGACATTCTTAAGTCAGACCGGCGTTAACTCGAGTTTGATCCGTCGACCGAGAGGCGCGGCGGCCCCTGCCAACGTCGTCAAAGTGAGGCGGGTATCGTTTTCACCTTGCAAAGGCTCGAGTGAAGCGCTACTGCTTCGCATCTTTTTCGCCTTAGCGGTCTTAGTCATCTTTCGAGCCGACATCACCTGCTCGATTTGCCATGCGATCAACCGTTTGAACGCTGGGACAGTCGCTTTATACGGCTTAGTGTCGTGTCAGTCGTCACACATGAGGTAGTTTTGACTGATGTGTCATTATGACAACTTATATTTCTTGAGTTTGTCGTGTAACGTTGTACGAGCCACTTTAAGAAACTCGGCTGTACGAGCAATACTGCCATCGTGGCGTTGCCATGCCTCAGAGATGAGTAATTTTTCATAGTCCTCCACGCGCTGCGCGAGAGGCACTTCCACTGCCTTGCTGTCGCTGTCCTCTAGCTGATCAATATCAAGAGTGTGACAATCAGCAACGTTGCGTAATTCACGTACGTTTCCGGGCCAATTGTGTGCAATCAATTTTTGTAGAGTGTCGCTTGACAAAATTCGGGGGCTACGTTTGTATCGTAGTGCAGCCTGCAGCAAAAATTCACGATACAAGTCTGGTATGTCCTCTCTTCGTTCGCGTAACGGAGGCAATTCGATGCGCACCACATTCAGTCGGTAATACAAGTCAGCGCGAAATTTCCCAGCGTCTGCTAATTGCTTTAGATCAACCTTCGTGGCAGCAATCACACGACAATCTATTTCTATTACTTGATTTGATCCGAGTCTTTCAATTTTTCTCTCTTGGAGTACTCGCAACAGCTTGATTTGCATGTGCATCGGCATCGACTCGACTTCATCCAAAAAAAGAGTACCTTTATTCGCATATTCAATCTTTCCGATCCGTCTTTTTTGTGCACCAGTAAAGGCGCCAGACTCGTGTCCGAATAATTCACTGTCCAGAAGTGTTTCACTCATACCGCCACAATTTAAAGCAACGTAACTCTCTTCAGTTTGTTCAGACAGACTATGCAGACAGCGAGCGACCATCTCTTTACCGGTACCGGTTTCACCAATGATCAGCACATCTACACGAGCCTGACTCACGTCGAGAACTCGTTGTCGCACCTTGGTCATTTGCGCAGAGCGCCCCATCAGCCGAGCCTCAAGTGTCTCTTTATGAGCCAATTTATGTTTGAGTGCAGACACCTCGAGAATAAGCGATCGCTTTTCGATTGCGCGGCGAACGATATCTACCAGATCGCTTGAGGCAAATGGTTTTTGAATGAAGTCGTAGGCGCCTTGTTTCATTGCCTCCACTGCTAAATTGATATCACCATGCCCAGTGATGATGATGAATGGTAGGTTTGCATCATATTGAACAACTTTTTTTAATAGAGACATACCATCCTGACCGGGCAGTTGCATGTCGCTGACAATGGCGCCAATAGACTCTGTATGCAACAGCGGTAAGGCATCTTCCCCAGTTTCGACTGCGATGACCGACAACGCGGCCAGCTGCAACGCCTGTTCGCAGCCTAATCGAACCAACGAATCATCCTCGATCAACAATACCTTCAAATCAGACTTCATTGGGCCTTTTTACGTTTTGGTAAAGAGACAATAAAACAAGCACCCTGGATTTGCGTTATCTCAGTTCGTAAATCACCACCAAAATCGCGCAAAATATCTCTAGAGATAGTTAATCCTAAACCAAGACCTTCACCGACAGGCTTGGTTGTAAAAAAAGGTTCAAAAAGATGTTCGATTACCCCTGATGATAACCCCGGCCCCGAATCAGATATTGTCAGTTCTAAGTGCTCAGCTAGATCATGTACGTGGAAAACCAGTTGTCGATTTTTAACACCGGCCATGGCGTCAAGTGCGTTACCAATCAAATTCACCAACACTTGTTGAACTCGATTCGGGTCACCTAAAACATAAATTGAGTCAGTTTCAGAGGGGCGTCTCACGGACACGTGCATGTCTTCGATACGTTGGTGAAATAAAAAAAGAGCTGCATCAATCGATTGGTTTATATCAAACGCCTCTAAAACAGTAGGCGACTTACGGCAGAAGCTTTTGAGCGGTTGAATAATACGCCCCATTT
>CALQNE010000314.1 GCA_943331855.1 Bordetella parapertussis | reverse complement strand
TACCTACCTGAGTCTGCCCCGTCATACCAAGACATGACCGTATTGTCATTTTTGCGTTTTGCTGCAGATATCAGGGGCTTAGCTGGTCAAAACAAACAGCACGCGGTTGAGCGCGTGATTGACCTTTGCCAGCTTCAAAATGTGCTGAAGCAAACCATCGATACCTTGTCCAAAGGTTTTCGTCAGCGCACCTGCTTAGCGCAGTCCCTCATTCATGATCCCGAAGTGTTGATCTTGGATGAACCAACCGATGGCTTGGATCCCAATCAGAAACACGATATGCGCAATTTAATTCGTCAGATGGGTAGCACGAAGGCGATCATTATTTCTACGCACGTGCTCGAAGAGGTTGAGGCAGTTTGCAATCGCGCGGTGATCATCGCGCAGGGTTGCATTGTGGCAGAGGGTACCCCCGCCGAGTTCAAGCAAAGATCTAAAACGGGCAGAATTGATGATTATTTTCGCGAAGTAACGGGCGGCGAGCGCGCGACTTCTAATTTGTCAGAGGTGGCCTGATGAGTATCTTACATGCGACCAGAGCGATTGCAGCCAGAGAGTGGCGGGCTTATTTTGAGTCCCCACTGGCTTTCGTTTTTTTAATTGCTTATTTGCTCTTAGCTGGAATCTTTACCTTTACCTTCGGTGGTTTTTTTGAACGTGGTGATGCATCGCTGGCCGCCTTCTTTAACTGGATGCCCTGGCTCTTTTTGTTTTTAGTTCCAGCGGTAGGCATGCGACTGTGGTCTGAAGAGCATCGATTGGGAACGATCGAGCTCTTGCTGACTTTACCGCTTGCTCCATGGCAGGCCATTTTGGGTAAGTTTTTAGCCTCGTGGGCATTTTTGATTTTGGCAATCGCTTTAAGTTTTCCGATGGTCTTGACGGTGAACTGGCTGGGTTCGCCTGACAATGGAACAATCCTGGCGGGGTACGTTGGCTCGGCCTTGCTTGCCGGAACCTACCTTTCAATTGCCTCGTTGGCTTCAGCTTGCACGCGCAATCAGGTGATCGCTTTTATTTTTTCGATCATGATTTGTCTCTTTTTAAATCTACTGGGGTTTCCGCCTTTGTTGGATTTGATGAGTCGCTGGATTGGGACGGGCGGAATTGAAGTGATGGCCGGGTTTTCGGTGTTGTCGCATTTTGATGGTTTTCAAAAAGGTATCCTCGATACCCGCGATATCGTTTACTTCGTCTCCATTTCTGTTTTCTCGCTATTCGCCACAAGTGTGGTCTTGCGCGGTCATCGTGCGGGTTAAGGGGTGATCATGCTGAATCGTTTATATCGAAATTCTTTTCTCGCCATTGTGTTGGCCATCGCCAGTTTGGTCCTGATCAACGTAGGCGCATATTTTTATTACGCGCGCGTCGACTTGACTCAAGCTAAAGCCTACACGCTCTCGGATGGAACGCGTGATCTTTTAAAGAAATTACAGGCGCCGATCACCATCCGTTTTTATTTTTCTCAGTCTGAAGCCGGCATGCCTTTAGTGTTAAAGGGATATGGTCGTCGCGTTCAAGACTTATTGGCTGAATACCGCAATGCCAGCGGCGGAAAAATCTCAATTGAGATGTCTGATCCTCAGCCCGATTCGGATCAAGAAGAGGCAGCCACGCTAGATGGTGTGCAAGCGCAAGCACTTGATAATGGTGATCGCTTTTACTTGGGCATTGCAGTGCGTCAAGGCGACCGCAAATCGACGATGTCGAATATTGCGATGGATCGTGAACGACTGCTTGAGTACGACATTACACGTGCGATTGCGAGTGTGACAGAAAAAGAAAAAACGGTACTTGGTGTGATGAGCCCAATGTCTGTTTTTGGTAATTCTGGCATGCCGATGATGGGTATCCCGCCGGCACCTAAGCAAGTATTTATCTCTGAACTTGAGCGTGACTATAGAGTGGTCCGCGTTGAGATGGATGGTAAAGATATTGATCCAAGTATTAAGGTTCTACTTGTGCATCATCCCCGCGGAATCACCGAGCAGGCTGAATACAGCATTGACCAATTCGTGATGCGTGGCGGCAAATTGATTGCCTTGCTTGATCCATTTGCGTTTTTCGATGTTGCGCCGGGTCAACGCGGGATGGAGCCGACTGGCATCCCCTCCAATCTTGAGAGATTGACCAAAGCTTGGGGCGTCTCGCTTGATACCACCAAGATGCTCGCGGATATGCAGTACATGGTCGGTAAGGGTCCGAGTGCGCTTCCAACATTGCTCAGCTTGAATGACTCTGCGTACGATCAAACTGATGTGGCCACAGCCCGTTTGGGTGGCACCTTGCTTCCGTTTATTGGCGCGTTCAGTGGACAGCCGGTTGCCGGTCTGAAGCAAGAGATTTTGATGCACTCTTCGAAATATTCTGCATTGATAGAAGCAAGTCGAGGTCAGGATCGTGGCGACAAAGCGACTGCGGGATTTAAACCTGCGGGGCAAGAGTTACCGATTGCCATCCGCCTTCAAGGCAAGTTCAATACAGCTTTTCCTGACGGTCGTCCTAAGCCACCGCCTGTAGAGAAAAAGCCCGAAGAGGCTGCGGGTGATAAGCCGGCAGCTGAAGCGGCGCCGGGCGCCGCGGATGCAGCGAAGACGCAGACAGAAGAAAAGCCTGAAGTATTTGCGCCACATCTGGCTCAGGCTGCTCAAGCAAACTCTTTAGTGTTAATCGCTGACAGTGATTTTATTAATGATGGCGCTGCCGTTCAGATTCAAGATATGCTTGGTCAGCGTTTGGTCTATCCGATCAACGGAAATCTGGCGTTCGTACAAGCCTTGGTGGATCAGTATGCGGGCGACTCTGCATTGATTTCACTGCGTACTCGGCAGAGTGCAACACGACCGTTCACCGTGATTAAAGAAATGGAAGCGCGTGCGCAGCAGGCTTACACAGAAAAGATAAAAGACATTCAAGACAGCCTGCAGGAAACGCAAGAAAAATTACAGGCATTGCAAAAAACGGCGCCTGCACCGGGTGCCGCAGCAGGCGCGGCGATTTTAAGCAAAGAGCAGCAAGCCGAAGTCGATCGCTTTCGTAAAACGGCTGCTGAAAAGCGCCGTGAGTTGAAAGAGGTACGCAAGGATTTGCGGGCAGATAGTGAGGCGCTGCAATTTTGGGTCAAAGTCATGAATATCGCTTTAATCCCAGCCTTGCTAGTGGTGTTGGGTGTCAGCCTGATGATCTATCGTAGACGTTCAACAAAATAGTCTTTCCGAGTAGTATGTTTTTTAAGGGCGGTGCCACAGTGTGGTTCCGCCCTTATGCATTGCGCCCTAAAAATGACACCTGCTCTGTCTGTTCGAGGCGGATAGACAGCGTGTATATTAGTAGCTCGGTAAAAAATAATAATAGACAAAGATGATAAACACTGCAAAACGTGCACTGGCTGATTTGGTTGTGCTTGATCTTTCGCGCGTACTCGCTGGGCCCTGGTGTGCTCAGCTGATGTCTGATTTTGGCGCTGAAGTCATCAAGATTGAGCGCTCGGGCGCGGGTGATGATTCACGAGGTTGGGGCCCGCCGTTTGTGAATTTGAGTGCACAAGAACGTGTTGCGACCTATTTTTGTAGTGCAAATCGTGGCAAGAAGTCGATTGAGCTCGACATGACAAAGGCTGAAGACCGCGCTGAAATTTTAAAGCTGGTTGAAACCGCCGATGTCTTTGTCGAAAATTT
>CALQNE010000313.1 GCA_943331855.1 Bordetella parapertussis | reverse complement strand
TTTTTGTTTATCGAAATGCAAAAATACTGTACCAATGCGAAACACCATGACAAATAAGCACCGAGTCGTGCAATTGCTGCGCGGGTTGCGTTCAGTTTGCGCGATGCTTGCGTTGAGTCTGAGCTGTGTGGCCTCTGTCGGGGCGCAACAAGTGATGTTGCCAAAATTCATTAAATTAATTGTGCCGTTTTCGCCTGGGGGCAGCAACGATGTGTATGCCCGTGCATTAGCGCAAAAATTAGCTGGCAAATTATCGGTCTCGGTCGTGGTTGAAAACAAACCGGGTGCAGGTGGCAGTATTGGTTCAGATCTGGTCGCGAGGGCTGAGCCCGATGGCTCGACCTTATTGCTCATTTCAACTTCGTTCGCAACCAACGCGGCGGTGCGCAACAATTTGCCGTTTGATCCGATTACTTCATTCAAACCTGTAGCCTTGGTGGCCAAAGGTGCGATGGTGTTAATTGTGGGTAATAAAACACCGTTTACAGATATCGCACAATTGATCGCAGCAACCAAACCATCGAACAATGCAGTGAATTACAGCTCTGCTGGAATGGGCTCGATTGGGCAGATGAGTGTTGAGCACTTTAAATCATTGTCGGGTACCGAAGCCTTGCACGTACCGTACCAGGGAATCAATGGGGCGGTTGCCAATATGATTGGTGGAAATATCGACTACATGATTACAACCTTGGCGTCAGTGGGTGGTCAGCTTCAAGCGAATTTAGTACGCCCGATCGGGGTCACCTCGCTTGAGCGTTCTAAGTTTTTTCCGGGGGTGCCAGCCATCGCCGAAACGCTTCCCGGCTACGAAGTGGATGTTTGGTGGGTGGTCTTTGCGCCAGCCAAAACAGCGAGTCCTGTGATCGACGCCTTAAACGCGGCCATTCGCAGCGTGAGTGCCGAATCAGACATGCAGGCGTTGTTCGCTAAAGAAGGTGCTGAATCAACTAATTTTTCGCCAGCCCAAACAGCAGACTATGTCAAACAAGAGGTTGAGCGCTGGAAACAAGTTGCGCGAACCGGTCGTATTCAAGTTAACTAAATTCAAAATCAAGTATGGAGTCAGGACATGACTAGTAAAGATCAAACGATTCTGCAAACGTTTTCCGACCTTTTTTGCAAGACGCAATTCAAAGATGTACCGCCCGAGGTTGTGCATAAAGCGAAAATGTTGACCATTGATTTAATTGGCGTGTCGATCGCCGGTCTGAAGATGGATTTTCCGCGGATGATGATTGATTATCTGTCGAGCCTGCGTGGTACCGAAGACGCCACACTTTTTGGTTTTAAAGAAAAAGTGCCTGCTATTCATGCCGCGTTGGGTAATGGCGTGACCGCACATGCGCTGGATATGGATGATGGCTATCGCTTTGGTGGTGTGCATGCGGGCGTGGCCGTGATCCCCGCTGCCTTGGCCTATGCTGAAGTACAGAAAGCCGATGGCAAAGCTTTTTTGTTAGCCATGATTTTGGGCTATGACATTGTGAACCGAATTTCAAAGGCGATGAACCCTTCGCATTTGACTCGTGGATTTCACACGACTGGCACCTTGGGGGTACTGGGTGCGGCGGCCGCGTGTGGCGTGCTGGCGGGTTTAACAAAAGAGCAAATGACGAGCGCGATGGGTATTGCAGGCTTGCAAGGCGCTGGGCTATTACAAATTTTGGTTGAAGGTGCAATGGTCAAGCCTTTACATCCTGGCAAAGCTGCGATGGCCGGTGTGATGTCGGTTGATTTGGCCAAGCGTGGCGCGAACGGACCGATCACCATGCTTGAGGGTGAAAAAGGCTTATTCAAAGCGATGGCCGATGAAGTCAATACAGACGCATTGTTCGAAGGACTTGGCACACATTTTTATCTGGCGGATCAATACATCAAGTTGCATGCCGCCTGTCGACACATTCACCCAGCTGCCGACGGGGTGTTAGCGGTCATGAAAGAAAAACAACTGGCCTTTGCCGATATTGAAAGTGTGGACGTGGCAACCTATCCAGTAGCCGTTAGTTTTTGCGGCGCGACGGCGATGCCCGACACGGCCGAGGGTGCCAAATTCAGCATTGCGTACTCGGTGGCAATGGCTGCCTATTATGGTGATGTCGGAGAAGACCGCTATGTGCAAGCGGTTGTTGCAAATCCAGAGATTCAAGGCTTAGCTTCGCGCATTACATCAAGGCTCGATGACGGTTGGGCCAAAGCGTATCCTACTCAGCGTGGCGCTTCGATGGTGATCAAAAGCAAGGCGGGTGCAGTGCACAAGATCGACGTACCTTTGGCAAAAGGTGAGCCTGAAAACCCAGCATCTGACGAAGATATCATTGCAAAGTTTCGTCATAACGCTGAAGGACAAGATCCCAAGTTGGTTGAAGAAATCCTCTCTTTGCTGCTTTCATTTGAAAAGCATTCGGTCTCTGAATTAACTGCTTTGATGGTACGGTTGCACCCATGATTCGGCCTCAGCCTCAATCACTGAAAGATTTATTTTTTTCCTTTACGTTGCTCGCAATACAAGGTTTTGGTGGTGTATTGGCCTATATGGAGCGCGAGTTAGTTGAAAGAAAAAAATGGTTAACACGCGCCGAGTTTGTTGAAGAATGGGCGGTGGCGCGCACCATGCCCGGACCACCCGCTTTAAATTTAAGCATCATGGTTGGGTCGCGGTATTTTGGTTTGCGTGGTGCGATTGTTTCGGTCGCTGGGATGTTTTTTTTGCCTTCATTTACGATCGCGCTGATGGCGTTGGCCTACGCGCGCTTTGGCGCTGACCCCCATGTGATCGATGCTTTGCGTGGTATGGGCGCGGTAGCGGCAGGTTTGTTTATTGCCACGGGCTTAAAGTTATTGACCGCGTTAAAGACGAACCCGCTAGGGGTACCTCTTTGTTTAGTGTTGGCCTTTTTAAGCTTCGCGGGCGTCGCGTTGCTACACTGGCGCTTGGTGTACGTGATGCTGGGCCTGGGTGGATTGGGGTATCTGTTGACCTTTATTAAATTGAAAGGGCAACGATGACTTCTCCGTTAAGTGTTGTGATGCAGTGGGCTGATTGGTTTGAGTTGTTAGCGCATTTTTTTGTATTTTCAGTCAGTTCAATTGGTGGCCCGCTGGTACTGCTGCCTGAGATTCATCACTATCTGGTCACGCAGCAGCAATGGTTGACCACCGCACAATTCAGTGCTTCAGTTGTGATTGCGCAAGCCGCGCCCGGCCCGAACGTCTTGTTTGTCGCCTTGTTGGGTTGGAACATCGGGTTCAATGCGGGTGGTCTATTGACTGGTTTTTTTTCTGCGGTGCTTTGTATGGTGGGGATGCTGTTGCCCAGCTGTACCCTCATCTTTATCACCGCCAAGTGGGTGTATAAAAATCGTGAGTTGATCGCGGTGCGTGCCTTTAAGCTTGGCATGGGGCCCATTGTGATTGCGTTGCTGATTGCATCGGGCTGGATGCTTGCGACCGGTAACACTGAAGCGGCGAGAGACTGGCCACTTTGGGTGGTGACTGCAGCCACGACTGTAATCGTAGCGCGCACCAAAATTAATATGTTTTGGCTGCTGTTAACTGGGGCAGCCCTTGGTGCGAGCGGGTTATTGGTTGTGTCATAAAAAATTTATATGATGATGGCAAACTCATGCTTAGTTGTGCTCCGCCTTGAAGCCTGTATGTTGAATCTCATTCGTTTAATTCC
>CALQNE010000312.1 GCA_943331855.1 Bordetella parapertussis | reverse complement strand
CATAGATATCTAGCGTTTCGGTAGCGATACGGCGACGTTTTTCTGGTGAAACTGCATCGAGCGTACGCATATTGTGCAGCCGATCTGCGAGCTTAATCAGGATGACACGGATGTCACGTGCCATCGCCAAAAGCATTTTTCTAAAGCTTTCGGCCTGTTGTTGTGCCTTTGTTGCGAATTCTAGGCGATCAAGTTTTGAGAGGCCATCGACGAGCTCGGCGACTTCATCGCCAAATTTTTCGAGAAGATCTTGTTTGGCAATGCCTTGATCTTCCATTACGTCATGTAAGAGTGCGGCCTGAATTGCCTCAGCGTCAAGCTTCCAGCCCGCACAGATTTCGGCTACTGAGATTGGATGGGTGATGTAAGGCGAACCGCTTGAACGTAATTGCCCAAGGTGCGCTTGGTCTGAAAAGCGGTAGGCATCCCGAACGATGCTGATATCTTTCGGTTCGAGGTAGGTCGATAAAATTTGTTGGAGCTGGGCCATCGAGGCCACTGGGGGTTCGAGCTCAGTCTCAACGGGTGTTGCGGCCCCTGAGATCACGCCCAATGCCAGTTCTTTGTTCAGGCCGCCAGGCTTGAGTCTGGATCCGACCTTGAGGGCGGCCCGTAACCCGGAGGATGCGTAGCGAAATCCGGGAAAGGCCATTTGTCAGTGACTTAGGTTGGTACCTTACGCAGCATTTCGATACCCACTAAACCATTCGCGATGTCACGCAAGGCGGTTACGCATGGTTTGTCTTTGGTTTCGAGACGGGGTGCATGGCCCTGTGCGAGTTCGCGTGCACGATACGTGGCTGCAAGGGTAAGTTTGAAGCGGTTTGGAATGCGTTCAAGACAGTCGTCAACAGTAATGCGAGCCATGGTAATCCTGAAAATAAAAGGTTTAAGCAGGTAGATAAATATGCAGTGCTCTGTGGTCGTACCTTAAGTCATCAGCCCAAGCGAGGCAAATAAGGCCTCGTTTTTGGCAGACTGGCTGTTGTAGCGCAGGCGCGCAACAGCGACTACCTCGGCGAGCTCAGCCAGTGCAATCCTAAAGTCTTGATTAATAATAACATATTCGAACTCAGGTGCGTGCATAATCTCTTCGCTTGCAGCCTCGATTCGGCGCGTAATCACCGCTTGGGAGTCTTGTCCCCGTTGTTGCAGACGTTGTTCTAGCGTTTGGATCGAGGGCGGCAAAATGAAGATTCCGATCGTCTGGGCAAAGAGTCGTTTGACCTGACGGGCTCCTTGCCAGTCAATTTCAAGCAAAATGTCTCGACCCTGATGGATCGCTTGTTCGATCTGATCGCGAGGCGTACCATAAAAATTGCCGTGCACCTCAGCCCACTCTAGCAATTGATTGTTTTGCTGTAATGCAACAAATTGATCTCTACTAACAAATCGATAGTCTTTACCATCGGTTTCACCACTGCGTGGGGCGCGCGTGGTCGCCGATACTGAGAGGCAAAGTTTGGGATCTTGCGCTAACAACGCATTGACTAAGCTTGACTTGCCAGCACCGCTTGGCGCAACAACTACAAAAACGTTTCCGGCGGCCTTAGACATGAGTGACAATAGAGGTTTAACGTAAAGTAAAAGCATAGCAGAGTCGCTATCGCATCGTCCTTGATTTGTCGTTACTCATTCCTAGGAACATTAGCAATGTCATCTTCTTTCTTGATCACACCTCAGGCCCTACACGCACGTCTCAGCGAAAATCCCGCCAAGGTATTGATTTGTGATTGTCGGTTCGATTTAGTGGATCCCGATCTTGGGCAGCGTGCGTACGACGTTTCGCATTTACCTGAGGCCGTGTATGTTGACTTGGCACGCTCGCTCAGTCGTGAAAAAAATGGCTTAAACGGACGTCATCCACTACCCGAGGCGAAGGTGTTTGCGCAGTACTTAAGTCAAATTGGTGTCAATCACGATACGCTGATTGTTGGCGTCGATGCGCACGGCGGTTTGTATGGCTCGCGCCTTTGGTGGTTGGCGCGGTGGGTCGGCCATGCAAACGTGGTGGTGTTGGATGGTGGGATGCCTGCTTGGGAAAAAGCGGGTTATACCCTGACGGATGTTAAGCCCAAGGCCAGGTCGTCTGGCGATTTCAAGCAGGGGGCCTCACTGGTTTCCTCTGTAGATTTGGCTAATATGCAAGCGGGTCTTGGTCGCACGGATCGTTTGATTGTGGACGCACGCCCCGGAGATCGGTTTCAGGGGCAGAATGAAACCTTGGACGCACGCGCAGGCCATATTCCTGGTGCTGCGAGCCGGCCCGTTAAAGAAAATTTGAATGACGATGGTACGTTTAAGGCGCCTGAGGTCTTGCGCGCTGAGTTCAGCAAATTATTAGGTGCGCAATCCCCGAAGAATCTGGTGGCAAGTTGCGGCTCGGGTGTGTCGGCGTGTCACTTGTTGCTCGCGCTAGAGCTGGCCGGATTGTCAGGCGGGTCGTTGTACGGTGGTTCTTGGAGCGAATGGAGCTCGCAACCCAATGCACTGACTGAAATTGGACCATCAAAAGTTACAGGTTAACGTCGCACCTGATAGCAGCGAACATATGAGTGAGTATTTTTTATAAAGTCCGCGTAGGACATCAACATTTAGGATGAGCAATGGCTGAGTTAAAAGTAGCAGTAGTGACAGGTGCTGGATCAGGCATCGGACGTGCAGTCGCATTGCACTTAGCGCGCGCAGGGTATCAAGTCGCGTTAGCAGGGCGCCGCGCAGACGCACTCGAAGAGACTCGCACCGAAGGCGGTGCTTTAGCGTCGCAATTGCACCCGATTGTGACCGACGTCAGCGATGAAGCATCCGTCAAAAATCTGTTTGCTGAAATTGTGCGTCGCTGGGGCCGTCTGGACGTCTTGTTCAATAATGCAGGACGCGGTGGTCCTCCAGTGCCGATTGAAGATTTGCCTGTTGAAATCTGGAAAGACATCGTTAACGTCAACCTGACCGGCATGTTTTTATGTGCGCAGGCGGCCATCCGAATCATGAAAGATCAAACCCCTCAAGGTGGTAGGATTATCAACAACGGATCGATTTCAGCGCACGCGCCACGTCCTTTCTCAATTGGTTATACCTCGACCAAACACGCCGTCACAGGCTTAACAAAATCCATCTCACTTGATACCCGAAACTACCGTATTGCCTGCAGTCAGGTTGACATTGGTAATGCCGTGACGCCCATGACCGAGCGTATGACCAAGGGCGTGCCTCAGCCAGACGGCTCAACCCGCGTTGAACCACGTATGGACGTCAATCACGTTGCGCAAACGATCACGCAGATTGTTGGTTTTCCGCTTGAGACCAACGTTCAGTTTGTGACCATTATGGCGACGACAATGCCGTTCATTGGACGCGGGTAACGCGTAACAGTTTACGCAAGCGCTCGCGCGAGTTCAGTGGCCAGGTGAATAACTGCCTGATCACTGCCCGCAGGGCCGATTAACGAGACCCCGACCGGCAAGCCCTCTTTGTTTTTAAGAGGGATGCTAACTTGGCAGACACCACTGATTCCTGCAATGCAGGTAATGTGCATGGTGCGCATGCGAAGCGCGTCCACGGCTTGCCCGCTTTCATCCAGCAAGGGCGCCAAGCCAGCGGCTGAGGGGATGATTGCAATGGCATCATCGGCTAAGACCGTACGAATGTGCATGCGTATGTACGCAATTATCGTCCGGGCATTTTGAGCT
>CALQNE010000311.1 GCA_943331855.1 Bordetella parapertussis | reverse complement strand
TTGTCGCGATACGGCGCGTCGACAAGTCCAGAGCTCTGCTGCGTGATACCGCGTTAAGCAATTTGTTAATAATTCAAGGCTCAACTGCGGGTAGAAAGGCTTGACCAGTCGCGCCAATTCGTTGGGCCCCTGAGCAGCTAACCAAGGCTTGAACTGCTCAATGGCCTGCATCATCGCTTCGAATGCAGGTTGGTGACGTTGCATGCCCTCGCGTGTTGAAATAAACGTTGTGTAGGCCGTATAGCCACGCTGGTTCGCCGCATGCACAATCTCGAAGTCGGCCTGCATCAGTGCCATAGACGCATAGGGTTCAAAGACTTGAATCACATCCAGCTCACCGCGTTTCAAGGCGTCAAGATTATCTTGCATACTGCGATCGTCTACCCGAGAAATCGCCAGCGGATCAATGCCCGCATCGCGCAAATCTTGTTGCAGACAAAGCCAAGGCGTTGGCACTTCAGACACCGAGGCAAATCTCAGCTTCAGCAAATCTTTAAGCGTAAATGGCTGCGCTTGCGCGCGTCGAAGCAAAAAAAATGGATCTTTTGCAGCAACCTCGCAAAAAGCAACGAGCGACCCGGCAGTTTGCGCAAACTGGTCGCGCTCTTTGATCACCCTCAGCGGCCCACCCCACATCACATCGATATTGCCGCGGGCAAGCTCGGCAATCCCTGCGCCCGGGGAGGCTGATTCGAGAAGCGTAATCGACACCCCTTTTTGCTGAAAGAATCCCAAAGCATGGGTCGCATAAAACGGTGCGTAAAACACAGCGCGAAAATTTTCAGCGAGTTTAATGTTCATGGCGTGCCCAAAATCAAAGAGTCCCCGTATTCTAAAACATATCAACTTTAAAATTGGCACAGATATTGCTGAGGAAACTGTTGCATAATCTACCTCAGTTGTTTTCTACGATAAAGGCACTCCATGTCGCGTTTAAAATTTTGGTCCTCATGTTTGATTGGGCTCTTAGCAGGCGTATTGAGCCAGACGAGTTTGGCGCAAACATCGGCTACGACCGCCCAATATCCTGATAAGCCTGTACGCCTGATCATCACCGTCCCGCCGGGTGGTGCCTCAGACTTTGTCGCACGCACCCTGTCAGAACGCTTTGGCAAAGAGCTTGGCACAACTATTCTGGTCGAAAACAAAGCCGGAGCGAACGGCACGATTGCCAGTGCGCTCGTCGCGCGCGCGGCCCCAGATGGCTACACCCTGCTCCAGTCCGGGATTTCGACTCACGGGATTGGCCCTTACTTTTACGATTCTCTACCTTATGCACCATTCAAAGATCTGGTCTCGATCGGTGCCATTGCTGAATTTCCCATTATCTTGGCTGTCAACGCTCAATTGCCCGTTCAGTCTGTCAAAGAACTGATCGCCTTGGCTCAAACTAAAGTCTTGAGTTTTGCCTCGGCGGGTACCGGTAGCGCTCCTCATTTGTCAGGCGAACTCTTTAAAACCGAAACCAAGATCAATCTGACACACGTTCCCTATAAAGGGTCTGCACCCGCGGTGGTCGACGTGGCTAGCGGTCAGGTAGATATGATGTTTGACGGTATTCCTGCTTTATTACCTCATATCAAAAGTGGAAAGCTTCGCCCAATTGCCGCCGTGAGCGTCAAACGTAACAATCAACTTCCAGAGCTACCCACCTTCACAGAGTTGGGTTACCCCAGCATGGTCGCATCCGTGTGGTATGGCTTGATGGCGCCCGCAGGAACACCCAAGGCCATCATCGACCGCGTGAACGCGGCAATGAATAGAACCTTGGCCGTGCCAGAATTACAAAAGAAACTTGAAGAAAACGGTGCAATTGTGATGCCGGGCAGTCCGTCAGAATTTGAAACGTTTTATCTGAATGACTATGCCCGTTGGGGTGACGTGATCAAAAAAGCGGGGATTTCAACCAAACAGTAGATCACCCGCTCGCTGTTCGATCAGGCTACGCGATATCAATCACTGCGTTTCCCATCACCTTGCCTTGCTCAACCGCTTCGTGCGCTGCGATCGTCTCTGACAAGGGATAGCGCGCACCGATCGCGTGGACCAATTTGCTAGAAGCCAATAAATCGTTGATACCAGCCAGGGCAAATGCGCGCTGACTTGGCGTCAAGTCATAGACCAAGAAAAACTGAAAGCTCAAGGTATTGAACAAGGCAACTCTGAATGGAATCAGCGGGTCAGCATATTCATTTGAACCATAACAGGCGACCGTACCGTGAGGCGCAAGCGCGCCTTGGCGAACCAAGTCGGCCGTCGTCGAAAAATCCATATCAATGATGGCATCCACCCCTCGACCACCGGTCAGCACCAAGACCCGTTGGGCCACGTTTTCAGTTTTGTAATTAATCGTCTCTGACACGCCCACCGCGCGCGCGTGTGCCGCCTTGGTCTCTGAACTCACCGTACCGATGACTCGCGCACCGCCCAGCACTGCCATTTGCGCAGCGTAGTGCCCAACTGCTGCTGCGGCGGCAATGACCAAAATTGTTTTACCCTTCAGATCACCGCAGCGACGCACGGCCTCGAAAGCCGTGAGCCCTGGAATCCCCATGCAAGCGGCTGCGTCAAAACTTGTGTTGTCAGGCAACGCAACAGCTTGCGCCTCGGGCAAAACAATATATTCGGCGCAGGTGCCAAAGGGGCGACCAAACTGCCCATTCCACGTCCACACACGCTGGCCCAGACGATTTTTAGAAACACCGGCACCAACCGCATCGATGATCCCGCCTGCGTCGCTATGCGGCACGATGCGAGGTGCGATCAATGCACGTCCTTTTCGCGACTTCACATCAGAAGGATTAACGCCTGACACGCTGATCTTCACACGGACTTCACCCGGACCGACCTCGGGGGTTGGCATTTCTCCATGTACCAAAACATCGCGCGCGTCACCATTTGTTTCATACCAAACTGCTTTCATTAGGATTCCTTATTTCTTTGATTGTGCCGATGGAAAATTGGGTGCACGTTTATTTTTGACTGCGTCTAAGCCTTCACGGGCATCCGGCCCTAAAAAGCCAATCATCTCAAGCGCCAGCGAGTTATCAAAAATCGGACCCGCCATACGCATCCAATTATTTAATGATTTTTTCGTATGCTGAATTGCAGGTTGGCTACCCATCGCTAATTTTTTTGCAATCGCCAGCGCCCTGGGCATCAGTTCAACATGGGGCACGCAAAAGGTCACCATACCAAGTCTTTCAGCTTCTTTTCCATCGATAAAATCAGCCGTCATTAAGTAGTATTTTGCTTTAGCCATTCCGCACAATAAAGGCCAGATAATCGCTGCGTGATCGCCCGCTGCCACACCCAGTTTGACATGACCATCGGTAAATTTTGCAGTCTCAGACATCACGCTAACATCGGCAAGTAAGGCTACGGCCAAGCCCGCACCCACCGCAGTGCCATTAATCGCTGAAATAATCGGCTTGTCGCATGCAAGCATGTTGTAGACCACATCAGCCGCTTCTTTTTTTACTGCAGCAATTTGCACTGGATTTCCCACGATTGTCTCGACCCAAGACAAATCACCCCCAGCAGAAAATGCGCGGTCTCCAGCCCCCGTTACGACAGCCACGCGCGTTTGCTCGTCATTCTGAATCACTTCCCAAATTTGTGTGAGCTCCCAATGCAGTCGCGCATTTGTCGCATTCATCACTTCAGGGCGATTCAAGGTAACTAACAGAACACCATCCTCTGGACGATCAAAT
>CALQNE010000310.1 GCA_943331855.1 Bordetella parapertussis | reverse complement strand
GTAATAGCTTCATACCTTTAAGGGTCAGACCTGTTATCCAAGTAGGTTCGAAGCCCTAGGTCTTTTAGCTTTACTGACTGCGTCCTCTGAAGATCACGCATGAGTTTTGCGATGAAGGTCGCATTTAAGTGATGGGAGTCACTGATAAAAGGTACGCCTTGCGCTTGTGTTGGGCAACCCGTTTTGTCTTCATGGCAAGTTAAGCCGATCAGATCGATGTAGGCAAACTTAAGGTCGTTCGGATAAAACGGCAAGCGCTCTCGGCTTGTTTGTTTTTTTGGATAGTCCGCGAGCTCCATGCACACGTCAGCTTGGCGGCCCGTTCTGTACATTAACTTTTCACAACTGGCATACCGATTAGGATCAAGTTGAAAATAATTACCGAATACAAACAAATCAAAGCGTTCATTTTTTTTCTTAAGCGCTCGGATCACATCAAATCTGAACTGGTTGACGTCATACTCAAAAGGTCGATAGCTAACTAACATCACCGCGGCGAGTCTTTGGATAACGCTTGGATCATTAATCAACAACTCAAAGGGTTGGCAGTAGCGTTCAAATTTCGGTTCGCTGGCGATTGCGATGATTTTTTCAGCCGTAAATTTCACCTTACAACCAAGATACGAGACCGAGACAATATCGTATTGTTTAACATCGATCACAGTACTGAGCCCAACAGACCAGTTGGGGTTGTAAGAGTCGCCAAGAATTAAGACCACGGGCTTGCTTGATTGGCTGGGCTCGCCTCCAACGTAGTTTCGGTAGCTAGCGACTAGATTAGCTTCGATGGTATGCGCTTCAGAGGTATACAACGCGTCAGCCCGCTGTACGTTTTTACGAAATGGAAAGCCTCTTTCATCGAACGTGATCAGCCCCACCCCTCCGAGTACGAACATCGACACAGCCAGAAGGGATACCTTCAGACCACTGCGCTTTCCGAAACGAATCGGCTGCTCGATTAAGCGATAGGTGAGCCAGGCTAGCGTAATCGAAAGAACGATCAACCCCATGCGGGTCGCGTTGCTGGGCGGGCCTGCCTCTACAATCCAGGCGAAACTAAGAAGCGGCCAGTGCCATAGATAAAGCGGATAACTGATCAGGCCGAACCACACCAAAACTTTGTTAGATAAGATCTTTGTATTGAACCATGCAAGAGGCCCAGCGGCCACGATCAAGGCGGTACCCAACACGGGTATCAGCGCCCACTTACCTGGAAACTGAAGATCTCGGTTAATGCGGATCAGGCCGTAGAGCAAGAGAATAAAGCCTAACCAAGAGAGAACGTTTGTCATACGTGTACAAGCTTGCGCTTGGTCCACAACAGTCCCCTCGGGTTTGCCCCATTTGGCCAAAAACATTGCAACGCCGACTAAGCCCTCTTTTTTATACAACGCACACCACGCTAAGCCGCTGCCAATCAGCAGCTCCCAAATCCGCGTTTGGGGAGAGTAGAACGTTGCAACCGCATCACTTTTCATTCCAGTGACGTTCAGATAAAACGACAGGGCGGCAAGAGTTACTGTTAAGGCAAAGAGTGAAACTCTTAACTTTGATGCTCCCCACAACAGCAATGGCCACACTATGTAGAACTGCTCTTCAATGCCTAGGCTCCACAAATGAAGCAGCGGCTTGGTATGGGCTGAATTATCAAAATAGCCAG
This sequence comes from Bordetella parapertussis, assembly GCA_943331855.1. Lineage (GTDB taxonomy): Bacteria > Pseudomonadota > Gammaproteobacteria > Burkholderiales > Burkholderiaceae_B > Zwartia > Zwartia parapertussis_H. Next base: position 2,056 of record CALQNE010000310.1, on the reverse strand, counting down.
ACTCGCCCCACAATACAAAATTTGAGATAAAGGCAGCGCCAGCTGCAATGTGCTGGCCCAATTGACCGTATTCGTCAGCGAGCAGTGTGAACCACCCAGCGATATATGCGGCAAATAAGACCACCAGCAAGGCGGGGAAAATTCGTTTAATTCGACGAGCATAAAAATCAAAGAAATTAAACGTACCTTGATTCAACTGGTCAAAAATAATGCGGCTAATCAGGTAGCCCGACAGTACAAAAAAAACGTCGACGCCAATGAAACCGCCTTTAAATATCTGCGGAAAACCATGAAAGAGCACGACCGACAACACCGCGATCGCGCGTAAGCCATCAATGTCTGGTCGATATGTAGCGTGCAAAGGGTTAACTGACATGGCGGCGAGATAGCGCTAGTATCCCCCGCGTCCAGCGAGCTGTATGCCAAACATTGAAGACAGGGCACTGAGTTGTTTTGGCTTAAATGCGCCCACCAACGTCGGGTAACTTGAACCATGCAGGATGTGGCGATACATCACGTGGTAGGCCGCGTTTTGATCATGCAAATTCTTGGCATCTTTTTTGTCATAAAGAAAAGGCAATAGCTCTCGCTGAAGACGATCACGCAGATTGCTCGTATAACGCATATCCACCGCATACAAATACGGAAACACGCTACGAAGAAAATCAAAAAAATCTGGCACTGAGGTGCGCTGAAAAGCATTCAGACACCAGTGATTCAGCTCGAGCGCGACAATCGGCTGCTCGCGCGCGATGGTCTCAGCAAGCCCTTCGATGACGCTCTGCTCAAAACCCTCGACATCGATCTTAATAAAATCAACTTTAGCGATCTGCTGCTCGCGGATGAAGTCATCGCCCTTTGCAATGGTAATTTGTTCTACTTGATGCCCTTCAGAGGCATTTGTTAAGTTGGACACAAAACCGCCAGAGCGGTTATTTGGCGCAAAGGTCAGCTCAAAAGTACCAGCGTCTTTACCCAAGCCCAGATTGATGGGTTCCACATTGTTCAGTTTGGCCATCCGCACGTTTTGAACAAGCCATCGATGGGTCGTAGGCGATGGCTCAAAGCTGTAGACCTTGCGAGCAAGATCACCAAACAATAACGAGGTACAGCCGATATTTGCACCGATATCCAACACCGTGTCAGTGGGCTGAATCAATGATTTGAAGAGCGAGACCATTTCGGGCTCGAACTCTCCCTCGACATGGTCAAGATAATCATCATCTGAAGAGATGCTGTAGGGTTTTCCGTTAATTTTCGTGCGAACAAGGCGCTCTTCTGACGAGCGAATAACTCCCCGCAAGCCCAATAGAGATATAACCTTCGCGAAGCGTTTCATGCGTATCTCACTGAACGTGACCGATAGTTTTACGCAATCGTAACCGATGGGCTAGTTTGAGTAGTTAATTATCAATCTCATCCGAAACGGTCACGGTCTGAGGTGCATCACCGCTGCCAGGTTGTCATCATTTAGCAATACAATTCTATTATTCTAGATATGTAGAAGTATTTTATTTAATCATGGAAGAAAAAGAAGCAATTACGGCCCTAGCCGCACTAGCGCAGCCAAGCCGGTTACGCATCTTTCGCCAACTCGTCGAGGTGGGCAAGTCCGGCTTAACCCCCGGAGCGCTTGGCGAGAGGTTGGATATACCGCCAGCAACCTTGTCTTTCCATCTGAAAGAACTGCTCAATGCTGGGCTACTTGAGCAAACCCGAGAGGGCCGAAGCCTGATTTACAGCACACGAATCAATCATATGACTGGCCTTATCGACTACTTGACTGAAAATTGCTGTCAAGGTGAGCCCTGCCTTGTTTTGAAGACAACTTGCAAAAGCTAAAGGATCAACCCTGAGAGATTTAACACTGTTGGGGTTTACTGTTCATCTGGTTAACGATTCGGGGAGTCAAAAATGGAATCAATTGGTAGCTAGTGGATGTAGGCAAGCTTTGCTGTTTTCGTAGTAACTGGATCAAGATCTCTGTCGGAGCCTCACTGGCCGAAGTCGGAATCACTCTTGCGATATCAGTGATCGCGAGTCTTCTGACGAAACC
>CALQNE010000309.1 GCA_943331855.1 Bordetella parapertussis | reverse complement strand
TCGCCCGCTCTCGTGCGCGCTGCACGAGAGTGTGGTTATGAGCACGTAGGCTGGTCCGCCGCGGGATTTTTGGGCGACGAGTTGTCAAGCGATCAATACCCCAACGCACTGTTGCTTGAGCGCGCCCTACGAAATATTCGCAGCGGCGATATCTTGGTGGCACACTTAGGGATTTGGTCGCGCCAAGATCCGTGGGCGCCCGCCGTGCTTGAACCCTTGATTGAGGGGCTTAAACAAAAAGGCTTTTGCTTTGCCACGATGGATGCTCATCCGTCCTATCGTGAGAAAATTCGTACGCAACAGGTGCCGCTCAGCGCACCCACATCAACACCAGAGCTGCGAAGGACCAATGAATCGACTGACTGAATTATTCGATCAGACACAGCAGTGGCTTTTTGAGTCGCTGGTACAGCCTTTGCTATTTCATACTGGCATGAGTGGTGTGATTGAGGACGCTTATGATGGCACGATGTGGCTCTTGATTGGCCTATTACAAATTACGTTATTGGTGGTTGTTTTTGGTACGTTGCAACGTGCATGGCCGGCCGAGCCTGTGCGTGATCGCCAGCAAATCCGCGTCGATTTTTTATATACCTTGATTCATCGGTTGGGCCTCTTTCGTTTAATTTTGTTTTTTACAACGGTACCTTTCTGGGAGGCCATCGTTGGTCAGGCGCGTATTTGGGGCTTTTCGCCCTGGCATCTTGACGAGCTTTGGCCTGGTGTCACAGATGGGGCGATCGCGAGCCTACTGCTTTATTTGGTAGTTTTTGATGCGGTCGAATATTTTTATCACCGGGCGCAACATCGGTTTAACTGGTTCTGGGGCTTGCATGCGGTTCACCACAGTCAACGTCAAATGACGATGTGGAGTGATAACCGCAATCACCTGCTCGATAGCTTGCTGCGAGATATGGTACTGGTGCTGGTTGCGCAGTTGATCGGCGTTAAGCCTGGGCAGTTTGTATTGATTGTGGTCTTGACGCAATTGATCGAAAGTTTCTCGCACGCTAATGTCAAAATGTGTTTTGGTAAGTGGGGAGATCGTTTGCTGGTGAGCCCCAAGTTTCATCGGTTTCATCATTCAGTCGCGTACGATGAGTCAACCGCTGGTCCGGCCAAGGGACACAACTTTGCTGTGCTGTTTCCGGTTTGGGATATTTTGTTTAAAACAGCAAAGTTTGATACGGGGTATGTTGCGACCGGGGTACACGATCAACAGCCTGAAGCGGGCGGTCGAGACTATGGAAAAGGATTTTGGGCGCAGCAGAAATTAGGATTACAGCGCATGTTTGGCTCAAAAACAGCCGGGTTTAAATGACGCTGCGCAGTCGCCTTTGGCCAGCGACTGCGTGAACGTATTTTTTAGTCTGAACCGAGTCCCAGATTATTAGGCTGACGCTTTTCAATCGACCACTTCAGCAAAGCTGCGCTGCGAAAAATACCATGTGCAAACTTGCCATAAGGTAGCGTTAAAAACAGTGCCATCACGACGCCAAGATGAATGGCCAACCAAAGTGCCATGAATTGCGTATCGCGCCAGACTAGCAAGGCAAGCCCTGTGAGGCTCACAACAAACAGTAATCCAATAAATGCTCGATCCATCGGTTTTTGCGCGGCATCGCCGTGCAGTGGCGAGCGCTGCAGATTGAGCCACAGCAGACCGGCAGGGCCGATCAGTAAGCCAATACCGCCGACGGTGCCTAACAACACGGGCAAGCTGGTGTAGGCATAGGGGGCCTGCAGGCCAAGCACATAGTGATAAAACGTCGCAACCGAGGTTGCCGCAAAACAAAGCATGAAGCCGTAAAAGGTTAGATGATGAAAGCGTCGGCGCCGCAAAGTAAAGCGGTCGTCTTCATCATTGCAGCCCTGACCGTGTCCACCATCGAGATACTTAAGGCGTAAGACGTTATGCGCCGTTTCACTAATCGCGATCGCGCTGGCTGCGCCAGGAGTAATCTCTTTCCAGAAACGTCGCACACCAATGCCAAGTGCTAAGACGGCAAAACCGAAGACGGCACCAAACATGAGGGCCAAGGTGTTATGCGGAAACACTGCATAAAAATTACCTGCCAGGGGTTCATGGATAAGCTTGCCTGTCGCGAGCAGTGTTAACACCAAGAACAAGGCCAGACCAAAGGCGGTCGCAAAGGAAAGTGTCAGCCCATTGTTTTTATAGAGCGAACCTAAGGCAGCAGGCCAGGCAAAATCCGTATAGGTTTCGAGCCGAACCTTGGCCATCGCCTGGGGCACGTTGACCGCAAATTCATGGGGCGGTGCGTACTGACAGGCGTGCAAGCAGGCACCGCAGTTGTGGCACAGGTTGGCCAGATAGTTCAGATCGGCTTTGCTGTCGACTTGCAGGCGGCGCGCCATGGCTGGGAAGACGGCACAGAAACCTTCACAATAGCGACAGGCATTACAAATTTGCAGTTGGCGAGCGACTTCAGTTTCGTTGGCACTGAGGCCTTTGCCGTGCCAGGTGATCGAATGTTCAGTGGCGCCGGCCAAGCCTTGGGCTTCGCGGGTCAGGGATTCAAGCGATTGCATGTGAGGATCCTTCTTTAATTTTTTGTGCAGCGATCGCGGCTTGTGTGCCTGCGATCCGCCCGAATGCTGTACCGATCGACATCCCAACGCCGGCGGTATAGCCTTTGCCTAAAACGTTACCGGCATTGATCTCCCCCGCGGCGTACATATTGGGACTGGCTTTGCCGTCAAAAAAGACGCGGGCTTTTTCGTCGGTGGTTAAACCGAAATAGGTAAAGGTGACGCCTGGACGTACCGGGTATCCAAAGAACGGACCTTTCTCAATCGGTAAGGCCCAGTGGGTTTTTTCGGGGACGAGGCCTTGGGTGTGGCAATCATCTTGAATCGTATGATCGAAGGTGCCGGGCTGGCAGGCTGCGTTGAATTCGTTGATGGTTTGCATAAAGACTTCGGGATCAAGTTCGAGTTTGCGCGCAAGTTCGGGCAAGGTGTCGGCTTTGATGTTTTCAAACACGGCGGGCATAAAGCGACCGACTGATTTGACGTCGATGATTGAGTAGGCAATTTGACCGGGCTGCAAGGCGACTAAGCGCCCCCACAAGGCGTAACGCTTGGGCCAGAAATCTTCACCTTCATCATAAAAGCGTTTGCCCTCGCGGTTGACCACGATACCAAGGGACACGCAATCAATACGGGTGCAGATGCCGCCGTCGTAAAGTGGAGAGCGGGCGTCGATGGCGACGCAATGCGCTTGGGTGGGATCGCCCATGGTGTCGGCGCCTTCGCGCATCATGACTTTAAGCACAACGCCCATGTTGTAGCGTGTGCCACGAATTAAAAAGTTATCGGCAGGCCATTCGCCAAGCTCGTTTTGGCCCCAGGCTTCGCGCAACCAGGCGCGGTCGGATTCAAAACCGCCACAACCTAAGACGCAGGCGTTGCCAGCATAGCGTTTGTCGCCCACTTTGGCAGCGATGAACTTGCCGTCTTTGATTTCTAGATCGTCAACGGGTGAGTCGTACAAAATATCGATGCCCAGTTTTTCGGCGCTGAGGTAATAGGCGTTAATCAGGGCTTTGCCGCCACCCATAAAAAAGGCGTTGGTGCGGGCGACGTGTAGGGTGCCAGACAGGGGCGGCTGAAAATTCACGCCATGTTTGCGCATCCAGTCGCGGCAGGTGGATGATTCGCGGATCACCATACGGGCGAGTTTTTCGTTGGTTTGGCCGCCGGT
>CALQNE010000308.1 GCA_943331855.1 Bordetella parapertussis | reverse complement strand
GCCAATCTTTTGCTTAGCCAGGATCGGAGTTTTAAGTACGTCAAACCCACATACTGAAATCGAACCACTTGAGGGCGGAATAAACCCAGTGATCATCCGCATCGTGGTGGATTTTCCGGCGCCATTAGGTCCTAAAAATCCAAGAACTTCGCCACGAGCAACTTCAAGAGACAAATTATCAACCGCCAACTTTCCGTTGAAGGACTTTGATAAATGTTGGATCTTAATCATAGATCTCTCACTTTTTATTTAAATACTGATTCTGGCAAGGCTAACAGCACCCAAAATCGCTTCACTTGGCACGGGTTATGGGGGCATCCAACCAATTTTCAAGGCGTATTTTTACAAAAAAATACTAAAAATCTAGGTCTAATCCCCTAATCTATTAGGGGATTAGCGTTTGTCTGGCTGAAGGGCCCCATTCGCACTTCGGGCGGCCGCTCATGACAAGGCTGGTCAGAATGATAGCCGCATTTAAACATTCTCTCGCAATCTGGTCGCGCTTTCAGTATGCTACCCGCTCAGATCGAAATAAAAATAAAACGACTTCGCCACGTTTAACGTGCTTGATTTGCTCATACTTAAACTCAAGCATGCGTGCTGAAGCACCGGAGACTTGCATGAACAAACTTATGCACACGCTGCTCGTGATCAGCTGCACGCTCACGCTATTAACAACCGCACAGGCTGCGGACAAGCCAATTCGCCTGGTGATTTTCGCAGCCGGTGGTCCAGTCGATTTTGTGGCGCGCCAATTTGCTGAAAAGCTCTCAAAAACAATGACGACAGACGTCATTGTTGAGGCTAAGCCCGGGGCGAATGGAATTATTGCAGCTCAAAGCGTCATCGCAAGCGAACCCGACGGTACAACACTATTCTTTTCAAGCTCAGGTCTGTTCACGATCTCGCCGATTTTTCAAAAGCTCCCCTTCGATATCGATCGAGATTTCATTCCCGTATCGCGTATCGTAGTCAACGCCTCTGCGGTGGCCATCGATGCAAATATTCCGGCGAAGACTGTAGGTGAGTTTATTGCCTACGCGAAAGCCAAAAATCAGACCATCGACTTTGGATCGCCCGGGGTGGGCAACATCACGCAACTGTGGATCGAACAATTCGCTGATGCCACCGGCTTGCAACTCATGGCAGTCCCTTACAAGGGCATCGCACCCGTGATGGTCGACGTGATGGGAGGACGACTGGCAGGCACGATTGGGGATCTGCCCGCCTTTTTACCTCATATCAATTCGGGACGCATGCGAGTCATAGGCTTAGTTGGCGAGACACGCAATCCTGCGGTACCGAATATTCCCACCGTGCACGAGCAAGGCTATCAAGGCCTCAATGCCTTATCTTGGTATGGTGTATTCGCTTCGAGCAAAACGCCTAGTCCTATTGTCGACAAATTAAACGCGGCCTTCAAACAAGCACTGTCTGATCCAAGCTTACGAGATTCGCTTAGGGCTGCAGGCGTTGAGCCCGCCGCCTCAACTTCTGCCGAATTCGCAACGCTCGTTCAAGCCGACCGAGCACGCTGGGCCACACTCATTAAACAAAAACACTTAAAGATGGAGTAAGCATATGATTCAAGAAAATTTACGAACTCTTAGAGCGTTAATCGCTGCTCTACTGCTTATGCCGTTTGTGGTCTGTGCTCAAACGCCCTTCCCCTCCAAGCCCATTCGAATCATCGCGCCGTTTCCGCCAGGTGGTGCTGTGGACATTGTGGCGCGCACGCTGGCGCAACATCTGTCGACTGCCCTTGGGCAGCCAGTACTTGTTGAAAACAAACCAGGTGCCAATGGCACGATTGGCTCAGCACTTGTTGCAAAAGCCGAGCCCGACGGCCATACCCTTTTGCTCAGTTCCGTGGGCGCGATCACAATCATTCCACACGTGCGCGACGTTGGCTACGATCCCCTTAAAGGACTCATGCCGGTCACACAAGCGGTACGCCTATCATTGATGTGGCTGGCCAGGCCGGGACTTGAAGCACAAACGATGGCAGATCTCATCAAACTAGACAAGGCTGGCATCAAGCTTTCGGCTGGTACCTCAGGCAATGGCAGCCCAAATCACATTGCCATTGAACAGTTCAATCTCATGGCAGGCACACGCATCATCGCGGTGCCGTATCGCGGAGAGAGCCCTGCCCTGACCGACTTGATGGGAGGGCAAATTGACCTCGCAGTAACCACGCTAGTTGCTTCCGCCGTACCGCTCAAAGCTGGAAGCATTAAACTCTTGGCGACCTCGGGCTCAAAAGCCCCACCAACGATACCTCAGTTGCCAACGGTTGCTGAGTCTGCGGGACTGACCGAATACTCAGTCGAAGCCTGGCAAGGCGTTTTTGTGCCCGCAGGCACAGCACCAGACATCGTCAATCGTCTAAACACTGAGATCGTCAAGATCGTGCACTCACCCGATGTCAGCAAATTTTTGCTGGATAGAGGCTCTGAGCCTGTTGGCAGCAGTGTTTCAGAATTTTCTGCCCTCGTGCAGACTGAGTTTGTTAAGTACGGCACTTTGGCCAAAAAAATTCAATTAAAAGTTGATTAGTCGTCATGGCAAACAATCTTTGTGTACGTTTTATTAAAACTGCTGTCGGTGCTATCGACGCGAGTCACTTTGCCGTTGGCACTGAGGCCATACCAAATGCCGAGTCAGGCGAAATCGTCGTGCAAAACGCCTTTGTCTCCTTAGACCCCTACCAACGTCGGCAAATGATGCCTAATGTTGCTTATGCCAACCCCTTGAACCTGGGTGACGTCATGGTGGGACGCGCGATCGGCCAAGTGGTTGAGACAAAACATCCAGACTTTGCTGTGGGCGACTGGGCCTTAGGTCACTTCGGTTGGCAACGGTACACCAAGATCAAAGCCTCGGGCGCTGAGAAGATTAATCTGGATGGCTTTTCTGCTTCGACCTACTTAGGGGCCTTGGGTAGCCCGGGCGTGACCGCTTGGGTCGGTTTGCGTGCAATCGCAAAAGCAGTGTCAACAGACACCGTCGTGATCTCTGCAGCGACTGGCGCGGTTGGCAGCGTTGCCGCTGCTTTAGCTCGCACTACAGGCTGTCGGGTTGTCGGTATTGCTGGCGGTCAAGCCAAGTGTCAATACGCAGTAGAAAAACTTGGTTACGACGTATGCGTTGACTATCGGGATGAAAACTTCAAGCGATTACTGGCGCAAGCGACACCAAATGGTATTGATGTAGATTTTGAAAATGTTGGCGGCTCGATCTTTGATTGCGTGCTTGAACGTCTCAACGATTTTTCACGCATTGCATTATGCGGCATGATCTCGCAATACAACTTGGTTGAGCCCGACGGCATGCGCAATATTGCCGAGATCTTGAATAAGAACGCCACGCTGCAGGGCTTTAGGGTAACGAGCTATCCACAGCATCGCGCCGAAGCCCAAACCGAGATCAAGGCGCTCTTGCGCAGTGGTGCACTCAAGCCTAGTGAAACTTTTGTAGCGGGCTTGGAAGCTGCACCACAGGCGTTTGTGGATTTGTTTAAGGGCGCGAATCTCGGTAAGTTAGTTGTGCGCGTTTAAGCTGAGTGTTATTCAGCGTCTAACTCAACCACATAAATTATCAGGGCTACCGTAACGATGCGGAACATCAATCATCAAATTCAATGCTGCGATGCAACAGCAGGATTAATGTTTTATATTCATTAGGCAAACAGCAAAGCTCGTGAGGATTCACAAACTTAATCTATACCGCATACATTTAACCTACAAAGCTCGGATGAAGCAAATG
>CALQNE010000307.1 GCA_943331855.1 Bordetella parapertussis | reverse complement strand
TTTTTTACCTGTGGTTTTCATATCGCGATGCTCGTCACGCATCTGCCGGGCGAAGTAGATCTGTGTGGCTTGCCGCCTGCGGTGGCCGGTTGGTCGCTGGGCATCATTGGGCTGGCGAATATTTTTGGCAGTATCTTTGTGGGCTCTCAAATTAATCGTTTTAAAAGTAAAAACATCTTGGCCGTGATGTACGGCTCGCGAGCCGTATTGATTGCCTTGTATTTAATGGCGCCCAAAACTGAACTGACCTTTTATATCTTTGCCATTGGTTTAGGGGCAACCTGGTTGGCTACCGTGCCTCCCACAGCTTCGATTGTGGGCAAACTTTTTGGCGTGCGTTATCTGTCAACGCTGTTTGGTTTAACTCTGCTGTCACATCAGATCGGTGCCTTCTTGGGCGCCTATGTGGGGGGCTTGGTCTTATATTCTTTCGGTGACTATCAATGGATGTGGTACGCCGACATCGCACTTTCGGCGATGGCGGCTTTGATTAATTTGCCGATTAAAGAGCCTGCGCCAGTCATGGCGACCGCCACAGCCTAGGGCGTTTGCTTTGAAATGCAAAAGTTGTGTAGCGCTTGCGCAAAATCGGTTTCTTGCGCAAGTGCGTGACTCAGCGCCTGAGCGTGGGTAGACCACTGCGCATACGCCTTGTCGCTGAGCGCTTCCTCAAAGCCTTCAAGCAAGTCCGCTGACACTGCATCGGCATTCCACTGACTGATCAGCGCTTGAATATTTTTAGGCAAACCAGAAATGTTTAACCAAGCCTCAAGCTTGATAAGATGCGTGCCTTCTGTTTGCGGATAAATCTGCCAAATGAGCGGTTTGCCAGACCAAAGCGCGCGAACGATTGAATCTTCACCGCGTACAAAATTCAGATCGGCCATCCACAGCAGTTGATCGTATTCAGATTGCGAAACAAAAGGAATGCGTTCGATATAGACGTGGTCCGAAGGCCCTTGACGTCCTGTCAAGAGTGCTGGAGCGACGCCATCAGGAACTAAAAGAATCGACGGGCGTGTATCTTGTGCGAGTGCTTCAAGCAGTTGTTCAAGCGGAGCGTGTGGATAGCAAAACAGTGAAAGCAGCCTTGCTCGAACGGAGTCCGCTTGTTGCCATGCGTGAAGGGCCTCTTTAGAGACGCCTAGTCGCTTGAGCATCTGATGTTGCGCGGGCAGATCTTTTTGCCAAGCATCGCGGTGAGTCAGCAGATCATGTTCGCGAAGTAACCCCCCTGTGCGAGCGTTAAATCCGGGGAAAAAGAAGTGAGAACTTAAACCGTCGCCGCGCAACGAAGGTAACCCGTGACAGCCTTCGACCCAGGCTTCTGCGCTGAGATACTCGAGATTGATCCAAGTTGCGGGTGTTTGATGTAAGCGCGCAATATAAGCGTCAGGTAAGTCGCAAGAAAAACTACTGAGTACAACAGAGCGAGGCATTAAATCGGGTGCGGGCTTAGCCCAGTGCACAATCTCAACGTGTTCAATCATCTGCTGCGAGGCCTGACAGTCCACACGTGCTTCAAGTCGCTGAAAGCTTTTTAAATCATCGACCCATAAACGTATAGACCACTGGTGTTCGTGTTGCAGTTGTCGCACCAGGCGCCACGTCACGCCGATGTCGCCATAGTTGTCGACGACTCGGCAAAAGACGTCAGCCTGCATGATTAATGAAAATGCGCAGGCGCCGTCTCAGCGTCTTCGGGCAGTTCGGCGTGCACCATCTCACCCGAAGGATTCGGAAAATAGGGCGCGCCACAATCATCACAAAATTCAGAACCTAACATGCTAGAGAGACGGCGGATATCAGTGATGCCACACTCTTTGAGCAGGTTGGTAATTTCGTCGATTGTTTCGATCGGTGCGGGTTGCCCTTCAAGCAAGGGCTCATCTTCCTCGCGACCATACAGTGGCCACAGGCAACCGTAGATCACTTCAGTTTGATTTTTTTGCGTAAATCCGATTCGGTATTCTTCGATCGTGCGTTCGCCGCAACCTGCAATGACAGCGCGCAGTTGACTGGCTTCAAGATTCAAGGCCCCTTCAAGCCAAGTCACCGCCGATTTTACTGACAGCGGGCGAATTCGACGATCGGCTTCGCGGTTGCTGACGTAATAGGCGTCAGGCACCAGGATTTCAAAACCACAACCTGCTAATAAATTTGCAAAAATTGGCTGCGTATCAGCTTCCCATTTTTCTAGGCAAAGCTCGCGGCCTTCGCCAAGTTCGCCAGGCGTTTCTTGCCAGCGAAAGATGGGCTTGCCTTCCGGTACTGCGACCCCGACGGCTACATAACGCGTATCGGCCAGCATGTTGAAAGAGTCGGGCTCGCTATTGAGCTTAGGTGCACTGCTTGGAAGATCAAGTGCGGTGGCGCCGAGTTTGTGAAGCCAGTCGTAGGTTTCGCAAAGGGTGCGCGGCATTTGATCAAGGCTGATTAACTGAGGCATGACGGCCATTTGAGCGCCAGTGGCCAGCACATGTGTTTGCAAATGACCGGCGAGTGTTGTGACGATGCTGTCGCTGAGCGCCACCGCAGGGATGCTGTAACGGGTCCAGGCTACCAGAGGCGCTATGACTAGTAATACGTCAAAGCGTTTGCCATCTTTTTCAAGAAGGCATGACTCAGAATGCGTTTCGGCCTGTTCGATCAACACTTCATAGCCACCCAAATTGGTGGTCGAAAGGTGATCTAGCGCTGCATCGATCGCAGCGTCGTTACCGGCGCGCATGAGTTTGTTGAGCGTGCTTGCGAGTTCGGTTTCCCAAAAACGATCTTCAACACGACTGCCTGAATTGTGCAGCGCCAGCGATAAGGCAACCAGTCGAGATGAATCACGATTCAGTCGTTTAGGAGAAGTGGAGGAGCGAGCACGAGCCATAGAAATGTCAAAAACCAGAAAAGCGGCGATAAAGGCCTCTAGTGTAACGAACTATCTCGAGGGTTCGTGGTTTGTTTGAAGCTGGGGGCTTTGGATCGTGGCGAATAAAAAACCCGCCTAAGCGGGTTTTTTACACTTCGTGCAACGTGAAGCTTAGGACGGAATCGTATCCGCGACGTCTTTATAGTCAGGGAGCTGATCAAAGTTGAGATACTTGTAGATTTGGTCGCCGTTCTTGCTTAAGACGCCCATGTCTGTCAGATACTCTTCTTTGGTTGGGATGCGGCCGAGTTTCGAGCAAATTGCAGCGAGTTCGGCAGAACCCAGATACACGTTTGTATTTTTGCCCAAGCGGTTCGGGAAGTTACGCGTGCTGGTCGACATCACCGTTGCACCTTCACGAACCTGAGCCTGGTTACCCATGCACAGCGAGCAGCCTGGCATTTCAGTGCGTGCACCAGCCGAGCCAAACACGCCGTAGTGACCTTCTTCGGTGAGTTGTGCTGCATCCATTTTTGTTGGAGGCGCAATCCACAATTTCACAGGCATGTCGCGCTTGCCTTCAAGCAGTTTTGAGGCTGCGCGGAAGTGGCCGATGTTGGTCATGCAGCTACCGATGAACACTTCGTCGATCTTGGCCCCAGCAACGTCTGATAAAGTTTTGACATCATCAGGGTCATTCGGGCAAGCGACGATAGGCTCATGAATTTCGGCCAGATCAATTTCAATGATTGCTGCGTATTCAGCGTCAGCGTCAGGTTGCAACAACTGTGGGTTTTTGATCCAGGCTTCCATGGCTTGAATGCGGCGTGTGATGCTGCGCTCGTCTGAGTAGCCATTAGCGATCATCCACTTCAACATGACGATGTTGCTATTGATGTATTCAATGACAGGCTCTTTGTTCAGTCGAAT
>CALQNE010000306.1 GCA_943331855.1 Bordetella parapertussis | reverse complement strand
TTCGGCTGCCTGATGACGGCACGGGTGCCCTGCCCTTGTTGCGTCACATCATCTTCAATGACGACAAATCGTCTACCTATAAGCTGGCGCTTCTGCGGGTGCTGTGCCGCATCGCCGACGGCACAGCCGGTTATGCTCGCGTGGTTGAGGGCGCGCCCAACTGGGTCGAGCTTCCGCTAGGGCTGGTGGCGCTGTTTTGGTTGCGGCAATATATGCCGCTGCTCAAGGCGGGGTTGCCGCAGCAACCTAACAATCGGGGGCTAGACGGCCTGGGGTTTGTCAAAGAGGCGTTTAGGGGCTTGGTTGCGCCGGCCTGTCATACCTCTGCGCTTGATCTGCGCGTAGGCATGCGCTTTGAGGGCGAGCGTGCGCAACTGCTGCATCAGGCGCTGCGTGATGCCTGTAAAACGATTCAAGAAATGCCTGCGCGTTATCTGACGCACCCAGATGGCAGCAACATCTTGGCGGTCACGCGCCATGGTCGTGTGGCGGGGCCTAAGCATCTGCTGCTTGACGAGGCGTATCTGTCAAGCTTTGGGCACTTGCGCTTGCCGCAACATCTTTACACCGCCCTGCAACGTTTTGACGCGTGGATCGAACCAGCCTTGCTGGCTGAGTGGGCGCGGCTGATCAAAGGCTATGCGCTGCGCCAACACCGCACGGTTGACGAAAACACCTTAGTGGCTGCGTTGGCCTGGTCAGACCCCGCACGCGACGTCGGTTTAGCGCGCGCGCAGGCGCTGCAACTGTTGGAAAGCGGTGGGTTGCAGTGTGTGTATAGCGGCAGGCGTTTAACTGCAAACACGCTCGACATCGATCACTGTTTACCTTGGCACGCCTGGCCCTGTAGTGACTTATGGAACCTGCTCCCCGCCTCGTCGCAACTCAACCGCCAAAAGAGCGACCGCGTACCCAGCGAGGTCATGCTCTCTGGCGCGCAAACCCGCATCCAAGACTGGTGGGCGCAGGCGTATGACGGAGTGCTGGGCGAAAGGTTTAGGCTTGAAGCGCAAGCAAGCTTGCCGCTGGTGGGTGGTGGTGCGGAGGTTGAAGAGGTGTATGCGGGGGTACGGGTGCAGAGGTTGAGGTTGAGGGTTGATTTGGGGGTGGGGGAATGGGGGTAGAGCGCGTGTTACTTACGACTTCGTTTCTACGCCCTTAGATCATTTGCCGAGAACATTTGATTGCGACCAACGACGTGACTAGGTATCAATTTTTCTGCCTGAACATAGCGCCGCAAAGTTGGCAACGATATTTCTAAGTACTCGGCTGCTTCTGCCGCAGACAGGGGTTCTCGCGCTAAATGACCAAAAACCTGTTCGTGGCTGAAATCATCGTCACGAAATGCATTAGTGCTTAAAAGCAAAAAGAATTTGGCGCGCTCGGTCGCCGGCATGCGCCGCATTTCAGAAAACAGGTCTTGTGCAGTCAGTGCGTGGTTCATGTTACGGATCCTTAGCTTTTTTCTTGTCGCAGGTACTGTTTCAACTCGGCGTAAAAATTCTCATGCACGCCTACCTGATAAAAATCGATAATCAAAAACTCAAGAGGTGCTTCTTCGTTTGGTGCTCGGTAGGCAATCAAATACTCTTGTCGATTGAATCTGAACTTATGCACTCGAATTCCAGCGAGATCACCCACTTTGGCCTCACCAATTTGGGGGGCCCCGCAGACGACCTCTACCTCGTCCTCTATTGCCAACTGCAAAGGCTTGTGCGCTTTTTTGACATACTGAGCGAAAGGCCGCTTGAAGTTGCTTTTCATGATCTGATTATGCACCAATAATGATTCAATTTCAACTCAAATTGAATTGATTGTTATTTCGCTAAAGTTCGCACTAGACGCCAGTTGGAGTGCTCGCTCACACGCAAAGCAATAACCAGATGACTATTGAAAAGACAATTTTCGACCGAATTGGGGTCGCGATCTATTCGTAAAAGTGCGCGCAAAACCAATAAACCACTTACCACCCCACAAAACTAAGTGCACTTCTGAGGCTAGTCTTGTACGATCTATTTCATGATCACATTTCGTGTGTTTGATTCGGCTAGCACCATGCTCACCGCATCAACAATAACCAAGCCTTCCCCTGAGAAAAAGATTGCACGACGTATTTCAAATTTGCCTCAGCTTTGGTTATGGAGCGGGATTTGGCTTGGGCAACCTGCTGGCTGAGTAAAGGACCCGTCATGATTGAATGTGATCCTTTGGCTGCGCTCGAGGCAGAAAACGCCCGTCTTATCGCCTTGTTGGAGCAACAGGGTATTGCATGGCGCCTGCCTGCCGCACAGGTGTTGCTTACAAACGAGGTTAAGCAAACCCGAAGTTTTTCAACACAAGAAAAAGTTGCTATTTTTCGCCGTCTGTTCCGTGGCCGCACCGATGTTTACCCTCTTCGCTGGGAGAGCCGAGCTTCCGGTAAAGCGGGTTATTCACCAGCCTGTGCCAACGAGTGGCGCGCGGGAGTTTGCGACAAACCGCGCATCAAGTGTGGGGACTGTGGCAACCGCTTGTTGGTCCCGCTAACCGACTCCGTCATCTACGATCACTTGGCTGGCGAACACACGGTTGGCGTCTACCCCTTGTTAGAGGACGACTGCTGCTATTTTCTGGCGGTTGATTTTGATGAGGAGCAGTGGCAGGACGATGCCCGCGCCTTCATGATGTCCTGCGGCGAATTAGGCGTTCCGTGCGCGCTAGAAGTGTCCCGCTCTGGTCAGGGTGCACATGCTTGGCTGTTTTTTGAAGAGCGCGTGTCAGCCCGCGATGCCCGAAGACTGGGCACTGCCCTCATCAGCCATACCTGCGCGCGCACAAGGCAGTTGAAGCTCACGTCTTATGATCGGCTATTTCCCAACCAAGACAGCATGCCAAAGGGTGGCTTTGGCAACCTAATTGCACTTCCCCTACAAAAGCGCCCCCGGGAAAGTGGTCGAAGCGTTTTTGTGAATGGCGACTTACAACCGTATGCCGATCAATGGGCCTTTTTAGCAGCAATCCAGCCAATGTCCGTCCTCGACATCGAGCCCACAGTTTTGCGAGCCACCGGAAAATCTCACCCGCTCGATGTAACCTTCATCGATGATGAAGATCTGGCTACCCCTTGGAAAAGCAGTGCGCAAGCCAATAAGAAATTGACTGGACCATTGCCAAAGTCCTTGAGCGTCACGCTGTCCAATATGATCTATTTTGAGAAGGCTCAACTACCGCAAACGCTGGCCAATCGCTTGATCCGTTTGGCTGCTTTTCAGAATCCTGAGTTTTACAAAGCGCAGGCCATGCGCATGTCAGTCTGGGACAAGCCCCGGATCATCGGTAACGCCGAGAATTTTCCAAAACACATTGCATTGCCGCGCGGCTGTCTGGACGCCGCGCGGGCTTTGCTCAAAGACAACGGCATTGCGTGGGAGATACAAGATGAGCGTTTTTCAGGTGAGCCACTTGATGCGGATTTCACCGGCCAACTCCGCTTAGATCAAGAAACGGCTGTTGCGCAAATGCTGCAACATGACGCGGGTGTGCTCTGTGCGCCCACAGCTTTTGGTAAAACGGTGACCGCAGCGGCCCTCATTGCCCGACGCGGCGTCAACACTTTGGTGCTGGTGCATCGTAACGAACTGCTCAAACAATGGCAGGAGCGCCTGCAGGTTTTCCTCGGTGTTACCAAAGGTTTAGTTGGCACCATTGGTGGTGGCAAGGCCAAGCCCACAGGCAAGATCGATATTGCAGTGATGCAGTCGGTATCGCGCCAGGGCGAGGTCAATTCCTTGGTTGAAAACTATGGCCATGTCATCATCGACGAGT
>CALQNE010000305.1 GCA_943331855.1 Bordetella parapertussis | reverse complement strand
GCTGTTGATCGTCGGCGTGCCAATCGGTTTTGCCATGCTGGGTTCAGCCATGCTGGTCATTGGCTTGGACGGCATCCCTGTTTCGGTGGTCGCGCAGCGTGTGGCGACCAGTGTGCAGTCGTTTCCTTTATTGGCGGTGCCGCTGTTCACGTTAGCCGGTGCGTTGATGAACGAGTCGGGCATTAGTGAAAGGTTGTTTAACTTTACGCGCGCCTTTGTCGGACACATTCGCGGAGGGTTAGCTCAAACCGCGATCGTAGGCAATGTATTCCTGTCTGGTATTTCAGGTTCATCGGTGGCGGATTGCGCAGCAACCTCTCGTGTGTTTGTACCGCAACTGACAGAAGCCGGCTATGGCCGCGGCTTTGCGGCTGCAGTATGCGCGGCGGCTGCCACGCTTGGGCCGATCATTCCGCCGTCAATCCTGATGGTCATTTATGCTTGGCAAGCGAACGTGTCGTTGGGTGACTTGTTTATTGCAGGCTTGCTCCCGGGCGTCGTGATGGCTGGGGCAATGATGTTGGTGATTGACTGGACAGCACGTAAGCGTGGGTTTCCAAAAGATGCGGCCTTCAGTCGAACCCGGCTCTACGAGGCTTTTCGTCATGCCCTTTGGGCATTGGCGATGCCGGTATTGATTCTGGTCGGTTTTCGAATGGGCGTGTTTACGGCAACCGAGATCGCTGCGGTCGCGTGTGCGTACTCGTTAATTATTGGTTTATTCGTTTACCGCACCTTAACGTGGAGCAGTTTGCCGGCCATTCTGCTCGCAACGGGTCGCGAGACTGCTGCGATTTTGGTGATCGCAGCAGGTGCAGCTCCCTTTGGTTGGATTTTGGGTGTTGAACAAGCGCCTCAGCAGGTTGCAGCGCTGTTGACATCCATCACAACTTCGCCGTGGGCGATTTTGCTGATTTTGAATGTGGCGCTGTTGATTGCGGGGATGTTTATGGAAACACTCGCAATCATGATCATCGTGGTGCCAATTTTGATTCCGTTGTTAACGGCGCTCCAGATCGATCTTCTTCACTTTGGGATTGTGTTGCTAGTGAATTTAGTGATTGGGCAAATAACGCCACCTGTCGGCGTTTTAATGTTCGTGGCAAGCTCGGTCTCGCGAACCCATCTTGGTTTGATCGTCAAAGAGATTGGCCCCTTCGTGTTTGCACTGATTGGCGCGCTCGCACTCTTGACTTACATCCCAGCAATTTCAACTTGGCTACCCCGAGTGCTTAATCACTGAGTCAAGATTAGATTGCCGGCCTTGATCACCCTGGTCCACTTCTCAATTTCAACCGGAATGCGGGCTTGAGCAGATGCGGTGCTACCGCCAATGACCGTCATACCGATTGCACCAAGTTTTTCGATGACATCGGGCCGTTTGAGGATGATGTTGACTTCGAGGTTGAGCCTTGCAACGATTTCAGTGGGCGTGTTCGTTGGGGCAAATAGGGTGTAGTTCGTTGCTGCTTCATAGCCCGCCAAGCCCGCTTCGATAAAGGTTGGTACGTCTGGCAAGGTGCTCGTGCGCGCAGCGCTGCCCACCGCTAAGGCGCGTGTCTTTCCGGCGCGAATATTGCTCAAATGTGCGGGAAGGCTATCGAGTGACATCGCTACGCGACCTGAAAGTAAGTCGGGCATAAACTGCGTCGTGCCGCGATACGGAACATGCACGATATCTGTGCCAGACATTTGTTTAAATAATTCCATATTCAAATGAACTTGACCGCCCACGCCCGACGAGGCATAGCTCAGAGCGCCGGGTTGTGCTTTGACCAAGGCGATCAATTCTTTTAAGTCTTTTGCCGGGACTTCAGCGTTAACGACAAGTCCGACGAGGCCAAAACCTATTTGCACAATGGGTAGCAAATCGCGTTTCATTTCAAAGCTCAGTGCAGGGTGCGCATGAGGCGCAATCGCGTAGTCAACAATGCTGCCGACCATCAGCGTGTAACCATCGGGTGCACTGCGGGCGAGTTGTGCGGCGCCAATCGTGGCACCCGCGCCTGGGCGATTCTCAACCGTGATGGTGCTGTTCAAAGCAGGCGCGAGTCGTTCGGCAATCAGGCGCGTGACGGTGTCGACTCCACCGCCTGCGGGGTAGGGTGAAATCATTGTAATCGGCTTGTTTGGCCAGGCTTGTGCAGCCACGTAGCCAGAAAACAGCGTAAGTAGAAGACAAGTGGCAGCACTCAAACTTTTTAAACTGGTTGCAGCTATGCGATTTTGGTGAGCTGTGAGCATGATTGACCTTTAGAGTTAGCACATCGTGTCAAATGTTTCTTTAAACGCGTATCACTGACAAGGGCGTCAGCCCTTTTGAAAATGCGACCTGGCAGCCAAGACCTTCGCGCGCGATATGATCGAAGCACTCGTCGGTCCAGCAAAGCGAGTGCGGAGTCAATAGAACCTGTCGCATCTTGAGTAATGGATTGTCAATTTGAATCGGCTCTCGCTCAAAGACATCAAGTCCGGCACCGGCAATCACACCTTTATTTAATGCGTCGATCAAAGCAAGTTCATCCACGATCGGACCGCGTGCCATATTGATTAAAAACGCGGACGATTTCATTTTTGAAAGACGTTCGCGATTGATAATATGGCGCGTTTTTTCGTTCAGAACGAGGGTCGTGACCAGAAAATCGCTTTGCGCTAAGAGTGTGTCTAGATCGACCAGAGAAGCTCCGCAAGCAGAGACTGCGTCAGCTTTAACGAATGGATCGCACGCCAACATCCGCCAGCCAAAGGGCCGAGCCAGTGCAAGCAGTTCTAAGCCGATTCCCCCCACACCCAACACGCCTAAGGTGCGTGTCGTGAGCCCAAGACCCATATGATTGGTTCGGGTATGCCATTCACCCTGACGGATCAGATTGTCTTTTGCAAACAAGCGCCCAGCCAGGGCAAAAATCATCGTGAGGGACGCGACTGCAACCGGTCGGCGCACGGCGATCGGAGTATTAGTTGTGATGATTCCTCTCGCCGCCAAGGCGGCGACATCGACCGAGTCATAGCCCACGCCATGTCGCGAAACTAAGCGTACGCGACAATCCGCACCAGATACCGACCGCGCAGTGACCGCGGGACTATTCACGTGCAAGCCGTCGTAGCGCGCCATGATGTCCGGAGTAATTTCAGACACCGTTTCAGGAATGAACTCCCAATCGATATGTTTTTCTTGCTTCAAGAGTTCGAGCGGACCTAAGCCAAAGCTTGGCGAACCGTCGCTGGTGAGCAGATCTCGTGTGATCCCAAGGCGAAACGTCATGTTCAGGCTCCTGTTTTGATATCGTCAATTAAGGTGCCCATGGCCTGTTGTAATAAGCCCGAGTCTGTTCCTGCGGCCAGCATCGTGTAGCCCATTGCTTTGGCACGTGCGATCCATGCCGGGTCCGTTGCCATGAAGGCCGCGATTTTGCCGTATTGCCTGGCGACGTTTGCCACGCATGCCATGGCCTCTAGAAATAATGGGTTTTCGAATTGAGCAGGAATTCCCATAAAATTTGTGAGGTCGAAATGCCCTAACCAAAGGACATCGATCCCCTCGACAGCAGCGATCTCTTCAATATTGGCAAGGCCACGCTCAGTTTCGATTTGCGCCATGATCAGTGTGCGTGCATGGTATGCCTGTACCTTTTCAGTGACAGCGCCGCCTCGGTAGTCACATTGTGCAAAGCCAAAGGCGGCCCCTCGACGACCAATGGGGGGGTAGCGGCAGGATTGGACGATGCTCAAGGCGTGCTCGCGTGATTCAACCATGGGAATCATGACGCCGTGAGCACCTAAGTCCAGGGCTCGAGCCAGCCAGGTATAT
>CALQNE010000304.1 GCA_943331855.1 Bordetella parapertussis | reverse complement strand
TCCATTTAAATGCGGCTCAACAATTTGTAAGACGAAGCCTCCGGCTACTGCCGCGTCGAAAGCATTGCCCCCTTTTTCAAGAATACCCATCGCGGTTTGCGAGGCCAGCCAGTGGGTGGATGCCACGACACCAAAGGTACCGACAATTTCGGGGCGAGTCGTAAAGCTAGAGTCTGCTGCTGCGGATTTATTTGCTACGGTCATGATATTTAGTTTGCTTTGATGCCAGCTTGCTTGGTAACGGGGCCATACAGCTCAAAGTCACGCTTAATTTCAGCAGCAAAATCTGCCGCTGAGCCCGAGGCTGCGATGATCCCGTAGCCTTGCAATTGTGCTTTGACTTCAGCTTCACCCAACACTGCGTTGATTTCAGTATTAAGCTGCCGGATGATTGCGTCAGGGGTACTAGCCGGTGCCAGCACACCCACCCATGAATTTAACTCGACACCTTGCACGCCCGCTTCAGTAAACGTTGGGACATTTGGAAAGACTATCGAGCGCTTTGCGCTAGGTACACCAAGCGGAATCAGGCGGCCCGTTTCAAGAAATTGCGTGACAGAAGATGCTGAGGCAAACGCCAAGGGGATGTGCCCCGCCACGACATCGGCTGCTGCCGGCCCACCCCCCTTGTAAGGCACATGCAGCAGATTTGCGCCCGAACGTTGCTTAAGCAGTTCTCCTGCCACCTGGGTAATACTGCCAGTGCCAGAAGTGCCAAACTCAAGTCCCTTGCCGTTGGTCTTTGAAAGCGCGATCATCTCGGCCAAGGTTTTTACGCCAACTGACGGGTGCGCCACAATGATGATGATCGAGTCACCCACCTTAGCAATCGGCGCAAAATCATTTAAGGCATCGAAACCAGTGCGCTCGTACACATGGGGATTAATCACCAACGTACCGTCTAAGGCTAGCAAAAGCGTATAGCCATCAGGGGCCGCTTTAGAAACCAATTGCGCACCAATATTGCCCGAAGCACCTGGTTTGTTTTCAACGATCACTTGCTGATTCAAACGCTTTGCAAGCGCGATTGCAACGATGCGTCCACTGACATCGGTCACGCCACCAGGTGCGAAGGGCACGATGAGACGAATAGGTTTACTTGGATATGGTTGAGCATGAACGCCGAACGCTGCAAACAGAAACGCTGCAATCAATATTGATTGGATAATTTTTTTCATGAGAGGATCGATCCTAAAGACAGACTAGCTTAGCCCAAACCGCCCGCGGCGCGAAGCGTTTCGATTTCGGCCGCCGTCATGCCAAGCACGTCGCCCAATACCACCTCGGTGTGCTCGCCCAACGATGGTGAGGGTGTGCGCACCGACCCGGGCGTTGCTGACATTCGAATGGGCACACCCACTACATGCACTTTACCTGCACGCGGATGATCCATCTTGACAATTGCGCCGCGTGCGATGACCTGCGGATGCTCGACGACTTGCTTGACGTTATTGATCGAGCCCATCGGGATGCCAGCGCCAACGAGGATGGTTTCCCATTCGTCAAAGCTACGCGTCAGAAAGACTGCTTGTAATCGGTCAATCAACGGTTTACGGTTTTGCATACGGGCGCTATTTGTTGCAAACCGCGGGTCGTCTGTCATATCAGAACAGCCGATCAGCGGACAAAATTCAAGCCACAACTTGTCACTACCAACCGCCAATGCAAGGTCGTGTGTTTTTGTACGAAAAGTTTGATAGGGCAATAAGGCCTTATACGCCGTACCCATGGGGCCCGCGATTGTTCCGGTTGAAAAGTAATCACCAATCATGGTGCTCAGCAGCGACAACTGCCCTTCTAGCATTGAGATATCGATCGACTGCCCAACGCCCGTTGCATCTTTGGCGCGCAAGGCCATCATGATGCCCAGGGCAGCATTCATCCCGGCCGTCAGATCTGCAATCGACACGCCCGCACGCGCACCGTGCCCACCCTCATCGCCTGTGGCACTGATCATGCCGCTTTCGGCCTGCACGATCAAATCAAGTGCGGGGCGATCACGATAAGGGCCATCTTGCCCAAAGCCTGATATTGAACAGTAAATGATGCCCGGATTGCGCTTACGTGCGACTTCATAATCGATGCCTAACTTGACGAGTGTGCCGGGACGAAAGTTTTCAAGCACTACGTCGCAACGCTCGACCATTCGCAAAAAGGTCTCTTTACCCTCGGCATTTTTTAAGTCGAGCACGATGCCCTGCTTATTGCGATGAAGCCCCACAAAGTAGTCGGTTTCGCCGCCAGGTAATTTTGTGCCCCAGGCACGCGCGATATCGCCTTTTCCTGGGGGCTCGATTTTGATAACTTGCGCCCCGTAATCCGCCAGCATCGTCGAACAAAACGGACCTGCCAATGCGTGGCTAAGATCCAGAATCTTAAGCCCTTCAAGAGGCAGTTTCATGCGCTTCTCATCATCATTGTTGATCTAAAAAACTTACTCCATCACCTTAAGATCTGGCGACACTACAAAATCAATCTCGCCCATCGCTTTGACTTCTTCAGGCGTGAAGCCAGGGGCAATTGCCTCAAGCACACACTGACCGTCCACCCAGTGCAAGACCGCCAGATCAGTCACTAACCAATCAACGCACTTACGCCCGGTAAGCGGGTATTTGCAACGGCGAGGCAATTTGGTTCTGCCCTTGCTGTCAGCATGTTCCATGACGATGATGAGCTCGACTTCGCCAGAGATCAAATCCATGGCGCCACCGATGCCGCCACGTCGGGCGTCGGTGATGCTCCAGTTGGCGACATTGCCCTCTTGGTCGACTTCATAGGCGCCAAGGATGACGGTATCAATATGACCGCCGCGCGCCATTTCAAAAGACATCACACTTTCAAAGAATGAAGTACCCGGCACGGCTTCAACGAATTGACCCCCTGCGTTAAAGACATCGGGGTCGACTGCGTCACCCGAGACAATGCCACCATAGCCCAGAACGCCATTCTCCGCATGCAACCAAACGCCACGGTTCTGCAAGAAATTCGAAACTTGGGTTGGTATCCCCACGCCTAAATTGACATAGGTGTTGCTCTTGACAATTTTGGCGGCATTTTTAGCAATGCCATTTCGCGTCAACGCCTGCTTACCGTTATACGAGCGTGCACTGTCGGCAGCACGCTTTTCAGGACGCGACAAGGTCTTGACATCAATCATGTCCGTAATCTTGAGCACGCGCGAAATAAAAATACCGGGCAAATCAATGAGCTCAGGAGGCAACTCACCGACCTCAACAATTTCTTCAACTTCAACAATCGCAATTTTTGCCGCTTTCGCAAAAGCTGAATTGAAATTAGCGCTGCCACCACGAAACTGTACATTGCCTGCGCGATCAGCACGATAGGCGCTCAAAAAAGCATAATCGACCTGAATGGCATGCTCAAGAACGTGAGGCTTGCCATTGAAATAGCGAACGTCTTTGCCTTCGGCTAACTCTGTGTCGACCCCAGTTGGCGAGTAAAAAGCCGGAATGCCCGCGCCGCCCGCACGGCAACGTTCTACCAAAATACCTTGTGGCACGAGTTCAACATCCAGAGTGCCGGCTGCGATTCTTTTTTCGCCTTCGGTCTGCATGCCCGCTCTGATCGAAAATGCTGCAACAAGTTTTTTAACTTGATTGTTTTCAACCAGCAGCTGGCCTTTTTCACCTGCAGCACCAAGTGAATTACAGACCAAGGTCAGATCCGTTGTGCCTTTGTCTCGCAAAGCGAAGATCAAATTGTTGGGGAAACGATGTGCCAAACCAAACCCGGCGATCGCGACACTCGCGCCCGCTTGAATGTCTGCGATTGCCTGCGCGGCTGAGGCAACTACCTTATCCATACTGATCCTTTGTTAATGAGTTCACGTACCG
>CALQNE010000303.1 GCA_943331855.1 Bordetella parapertussis | reverse complement strand
GTGCGCGTCAAGCAAAACATCCAGTCGGCAAAATGTGCCATCGTGGTCCAGGTTTTTTGCCCATTAATGATGTAACGATCCCCCACACGCTCAGCGCGGGTTTTGAGTGAAGCGAGATCCGAGCCAGAACCAGGCTCTGAATAACCCTGGCACCACCAGTCTTCAAGTCGAAGCATGCGCGGCAAGAACCGGTCTTTTTGAGCTTGACTTCCGTATTTCATCAGCACAGGCCCAATCATGCTCAGGCCAAACGGGATTAAGCGCGGCGCGCCGGCCTTAAAAGATTCAATTTCAAAAATCAACCGTTCGAGCGGACTCCAGCCTGTGCCGCCGTACTCTTTTGGCCAACTCGGCGCGCCCCAGCCGTAGTCCGTCAAAATGCCGTGCCAGCGCACAAAGTCTTCGCGGGTAACGCGGTGATGCGCAAAAGCTTTAGCACGTAAGTCAGCAGGCAATTTTGCCTTTAAAAAATCTTGCACTTCTTTGCGAAAAGCGCGTTCTTCGGCAGTCCAGGTCAGGTCCATAGGTTTTCTCCTCGATTCAACATCTTACCGCCCGAAGCCGGACAGGGTTCTCGGATTTTGGAAGTCAGCGTTCTAGAAGCACAAATCCCCCTACAATCAGCACAAATCCGTTCAAAATGATGTTTTAGGAGACCCCGATGAAAACCTTGCTAAAAGCCTTTGTATCCTCGATTGTCGCGTTGGGCATCGCTGCCCCTGCTTTGGCGGCCTGGCCTGAAAGACCCATCACCCTGATTGTGCCTGCGGCACCTGGGGGCACCACAGACATCACTGCACGTCTGCTCAGCGAAAAACTGGGTGCGGCCTTAGGCACCACCGTCGTCATTGAAAATCGCGCAGGTGCCGCCGGCATCATCGGCACCCAAGCACTGTTGCGTGCGGCCCCCGATGGCTACACCATTAATTTCGCCAATATTGGGCCTAATGCGATCAACTACAGCCTGTACAAAAATCTTCCTTATAAATCGACCGACTTTGCTCCGATCACTCTGGTGATTTCCGTGCCAAATATTTTGGTCGTGAACAGTAAGTCGCCCTATAAAACCGTCAAAGAGCTTGTCGACTCGATAAAAAATGACCCAAAGGGTAACTATTCGTTTGGCTCGCCAGGTACCGGGCAATCTCCTCACCTTTCGTCCGAGATGTTTACACAACGCACGGGCTTAAGCCTGACGCACGTGCCCTACAAGGGAATGGGGCCTGCCGTGGCAGCACTGCTTGGCGGACAAGTCACCTTTATCATCGACAATCTGCCCAGCTCAATTCCTTTCATCCGCTCTGGTCAGTTTCGCGCGTTGGCCATTACGGGTGAGCAACGCTCGCCCCAACTACCTGATGTTCCCACGATGGCCGAAGCGGGCATTAAAGATATGGTTGTGACGGCGTGGTTCGGTTTCGTGGCGCCTGCAGGCACTCCAGCAGAGATTGTCAACAAAATCCAGCAAGCCACAAAAAAAGTGCTTGAAATGCCCGAGATCCAACAACGCTTCGCCGAAATGGGCGGTATCCCCGGGGGCAATACGCCCGCTGAATTCGGCGCATTCATGGACAAAGAGCAAGCGAGCTGGAGAAAAATCGTCGAAGCGGCCAAGCTGACGATGGAATAAACATGCTTGACAAAATAAAGACGTCAATCGAAGAGGCCATTGCGCCTATTCAAGACGGCGCATCGATTATGTCCAGTGGCTTCGGCGAGGCGGGTGTGCCGCTTGAACTCTTGCACGCAGTCCTGGACAAAGGGCTGCGCGAGCTCACCATCATTAGCAACAATGCCGGCACGTACGAGATTGGTATCGCCGCCCTGATTAAAGCGAAACGCATTCGTAAGATTATCTGCTCGCACCCACGTCCCGCGCATTCTGAAACCTTCCTGGCGGCGTATCGTGCCGGGCAACTCGAACTGGAATGTGTGCCGCAAGGTACGCTGGCTGAGCGCCTACGTGCGGCGGGTGCTGGTCTGGGGCCATTTTTTACCCCAACCGGGTATGGCACCTTAGTTGCTGAAGGCAAAGAGCAACGTGTCATCGATGGCAAAGGTTACATCCTCGAGCAACCGTTGCACGCTGACTTTGCATTAGTCCGCGCACACTTGGGCGATCGTTGGGGCAACTTGACCTATCGCTGGGCGGCACGCAATTTTGGACCTGTCATGTGCATGGCGGCGAGATATTCGATTGCACAAGTTAATCGCGTCGTCGCACTGGGCGATATCCATCCTGAACAAGTCATGTCGCCCGGTATTTTTGTTCAAGCGGTTGTCGCAACTGGGGGCGAACGATGAGCATCACAACACCTAACGCATCCTCTGACCGTGCGATGGGGGACCTGCCCTACAAACCATTGTCTCGCAACGAAATCGCTTTTTTGCTAGCGCAAGATTTACCTGACGGCTCTGTGGTCAACCTGGGAATAGGCATGCCAACCCTCGTTGCCAATTACCTACCGACCGATCGCGAGATTTTGCTTCAAAGCGAAAACGGAATCTTAGGAATGGGCGGTGCCGCCATGGGCGATGAAATCGATCTGGATATTATCAATGCCAGTCGTACGCCGGTTGTCTTATTGCCTGGCGCGTCGATCACCGAACACACCATCGCTTTTTCAATGATGCGCGGCGGACATCTCGATTATTCGGTTCTTGGGGGCTTTCAAGTTGCGGCGAATGGTGATCTTGCCAACTGGCTCACTGATGGGTCTGACGCGATTGCGGCGATTGGCGGGGCCATGGACTTAGCGGTCGGTGCACGCAAGGTGATCGTCATGATGGAGCACGTTACAAAAGATCAGAGCCCGAAGTTAATGCAAGCTTGTACGTATCCACTGACGGCTGCAGGCGTTGTGAATCACATTTATACCGACCTTGCGGTCATCGACGTCACCCCTGCGGGCTTTGTCGTACGCGCTATGCTTGAAGGCCTTACGGCGGAAATCCTGGCGAGAAAGACAGGGGCACCCCTCGTAATGTCGGATAAGCTAGTGATGATTCATCGCAATGCACAAGGCAACCCAGAATACAAACAAGACTAAGCCACGCTCGGTACTCACTTATTCCAAAAAGGAACACCAAATGTTTCAAAGACACATCATGTTAGGTCTGCGTCGAGTACTTGGGCTGGGGGCCTTGACCCTGAGCGGTCTGGTGTATGCACAGGCAAGCACCAGTCAACCCATCACTTTGCTGATTCCGTATCCACCCGGGGGAAGTGCCGACATGCTTGCACGCCCAATGCTGCCTGAATTGCAAAAAAAATTAGGGCAAACCATTGTGCTGGACTACAAAGGTGGTGCAGGCGGGACGATTGCCACCAGTGCCTTGGCTCGCGCCAAGCCCGATGGGCAAACACTTCTACTGGTGTTGACCGCGCATGCAATCAACGATGCGCTATACCCCAAGCTGCCTTATGACACGCGTAAAGATTTTGCACCCGTCTCGTTGGTAGCGACCCTACCGCTACTGGTGGCTGCGCCCTTAACTTCGCCTTTCAACACGATTCCTGAGTTGATCGCCTATGCCAAGGCAAATCCAGACAAACTGACGTATGCCTCAGCAGGCAACGGTAATACGAGCCATCTCTCAGTTGAGCTATTCAAAACGCAAACTGATACAAAAATGATTCACATTCCCTACAAGGGCAGCGGTCCGGCCGTTATTGCGATGTTAGGCAACGAAGTCTCGTTCATGTTTGACAGTATCTCGACCTCGTTTCAACAGGTCAAGGCAGGCAAACTTAAGGCCATCGCCGTAAGTAGCCTTGGACGCGCCGAGATCTTACCCAACACGCCCACAATTGCCGAAACATTACCTGGCTTTGAGGTCACAGTGTGGTACGGCATCCTGGCTCCTGCGGGCAC
>CALQNE010000302.1 GCA_943331855.1 Bordetella parapertussis | reverse complement strand
TCAGACGCTGGCGGGTAAAAGAACGTCGTGATGCCGCGCACAACACCCACCAACACCGCCGCTAACACAACCCCCCAAAAACTACCCATGCCTCCAATGACCACCACAACAAATGCGGCAGTCATGATTTCAGCTCCCATTGCTGGGTGAACTCCCGCCAACGGAGCTAGCAATACACCCGCCAAAGCGGCAAGACTGACCCCAAGCACAACCGCGCCCGTCATATAGTGATTCAAACGGATACCTAGAACCGCCACCATATCGGGGCGCTGTGTCCCCGCGCGCACGACACGACCAAAAGCCGTCTTATTCAATAGCCACCAGATACCCGTCATGGCACCAATCACCACCAACAACATGACCAGGCGATACCGAGAATAAATAAAATCACCTAGAACGATCTGGCCTTTAAACGCAGACGGAATTGAATAAGCCAACGGACTCGAACCCCAAATCATTCGAATCACCTGCTCGGCAATCATCGCCAGGCCAAAGGTGAGTAGCAACCCTAGAATCGGATCGCTTTGATAAAACCGACGCAACAGTAAGCGCTCGAACGCGATTCCCAACAAACCCACCAACACGGGCGATAGCACCAAGGCTCCGCCAAAGCCAACATACTGGGTCAAGACAACTGCACCGTAGGCACCCAGCGCATAAAACGCACCGTGCGCTAAGTTGACGATTCCACCCAGGCTAAAAATCAACGAAAGCCCAAGCGCGATCAGCAGGTAATAGCCGCCGATCATGAGACCATTTAAGACTTGCTCGAAAAAAAAGATGAGTTGCATCGACTTTCAAACCATAAAAATAAAACGACTCCCGTAACCTTTTCAGATCACGGGAGCGAGTCAGCCTAATAAAAGCTTGGACGCAGTTGGAATCCGATCAAGACAGATTGCAGGGATTCTCTTCGCGCGTAGGTGCAATGATTTCGAGAGACTCATCTGCGTTAGGCACTGTAGCGCCCAATTGCAAGAAATCCCACTTGTCACGTGCCGCACCTTTTTTCTTGGGTGTCAGTGTGTACATCTGTTGCATCAACTGGTGATCCCAGGAACGGAAGTAACCAGGGCGACTCTTCATGATGTCGAACTGTGCGCCTTTTTCAAAGTGCTCAATCACTTTCATAGAGTCAGTCGATTTCAGATCATTCATGGCTTGAGCCATAATTTTCATGACGGTGTAATCGCCCCACGCTTGGTTTTCAGGCGGTTTGCCATGACGCTTAATAAATTCGGCGACAAACGCTTTTGAGGTCGGCGAGTCAACATCGTGGTGCCATGGCACAGGCCAGGTTCCCAAAAAGTTATCCGCACCAGCACCCCAGGCCAAGGCGGTGTCAAAACCAAAACCTGCAATCGGGAACGGCAGCCCGTACTCTGAATATTGCTTCATGAAACTCGTAATTTGCGTACCGGCCAAGTTAGAGATCACGATATCGGGTTTAGCTTGACGAATCTTCAGCATATAAGCCGAGTAGTCGGTAGCGTCGGTTGGCACTTTATCTTCACCGGCGATCTTGCCGCCTTGCGCTGCTAAAAAGCGGCTTGCGACGCGCGTCAGATCATGTCCAAACGCATAATCAGCTGTCAAGAAATACCACGATTTTCCTTTAACCATGCCTTGTTGCAACAACGCACGACCCAAAGTGTTCACATACATCGAGTTCGCGCACTCAACGTGAAACATAAACTTGTTGCAACTCTTGCCACGCAGTTCGTCAGAGTTACCACCAGTATTAATAAAAATCTTTTTGTTGCGCAACGCAACCTGACTGATCGCTAAGCCTGAGGCTGAATTGATTTCACCCAACAAGCACATCACACCATCACGTTCAAACATGCGCTGTGCTTTACTCGCAGCGGTTGCAGGATTTACCGAATCTTCAGTGACGAGCTCAACCTGGCGGCCTGTAATGCCACCGGCCTTATTGACTTCATCGACAGCCTGTTTGATCCCCATCGTGCCGTACTCACCCAAGGGGCCTAAAAACCCAGTCAGGGGTGTCAAATGACCAATGCGAATTTTGTCTGACTGCGCCTTGACGATCGCAGGCAAGCCCAACAGAGCCATCGCGCTGGCGGCCGAACCGGCTTGCAATAGCTGGCGACGTGATTTCGATGCTTCTTTCATTGCTGCTCCTCAGTTTTTTATCGGAATCCTACTGAACCACTTGCATGCATGTGCTGTCTTTGAGACCCTACTCAAAATGCCCCTGCTTGCCCTGAATGACTATAGAAGTCAGCCACACTTTCGTCAATGCTCGCGGCATAGCACTTACCCTAGGGGCTCAGGCCCTTTGGCTGCCGCTTAATCGACGCGAGCCCCTGCGCGCTTCACAATGTCCGCCCATTTCTCGACCTCTTTTGACAAGTAGGGGTCAATTTCATCTACCCGCATGGGCTTAGACTCAAAACCGCGGCTCTGCATTGCCTGGATGACTTCAGGATCGCTCAGGACAGTCCTGGTGATCTCCCTTAAGCGAACTTTGAGTTCGGGCGAAATTCCAGCCGGCGCACACAAGACCCACCAGGCGGCCAGATCAAAATCACTAATCCCTTGCTGATCAACGGGAATCACCTCTGGCGCCGCGCTTGAACGCGTTGAACTCGACACCGCAATCGGGCGGATACGGCCACCTTGGATCAACGCCATGACGGCCGCAGGGTGATAGAACATGAAATCAACCTCGCCTGCGGCTAAATCGGTCAGTGCGCGCGTTGCATCTTTGTAAGGGGCATGAAGCATGTCAACGCCCGTGCGCACTTTAATCAACTCTCCGGCCAATTGACCGGTCGTGCCATTACCCGCCGAAGCAAAGGTAAGCTTACCCGGCTTGTCTTTGGCCATTTGAACCAAATCCTTCACGCTTTTAATGGGCGAGTTCGCTGGGACCACAAGCAAGTTGGGTGTAATACCCATGACACCAAGCGAATAAAAATCACTGAGCGCGAAAGGTAACTTTGAGAATAAAGCCTGGTTAATCGCGTTTGTCGTAATCGACCCCATTCCAAGCGTGTATCCATCGGGTGCCGCCTTTGCAAGATAGCTCATACCGATATTGCCGCTCGCTCCCGCTTTATTGTCGACAATCACGGGGACGTTTATCGCCTTGCTCATCCCTTGCGCAAAAAGCCTAGCAACGACATCGCTAGTCGTCCCTGCAGCGAAAGGCGAAATGATTGTCACGGTCTTATTGGGCCAGGGCACACCCGTCGTACTTGACTGTGCACTGGCAGCCGTCACCGCCGATAACAACGTTACTAACAAACCAGCGCTCACAATACCGTTTAGCAATTTTTTCATTGATGTCTCTTTATTTTTTGTTGATCAACGTAAACTTTAAGTCAAATCCCAAAAATTTTGCATATTTTCGAATTGATCTAAGGCATCGATTCGAGCAATCAACTTTTGAGCCTGCAGCAAAGGTAACGCATAGGGCCCACTCGTCAAACAATCCATCGCCTTTTGGCGTACTTGCTCGTCTGAGAGCGGTTTGCCCGGAGTACCTGGGATTTCATTAATCGTACAGCTGAAGGTCTCTGCTGTCTTCATCTTGATACGCACGGTTGCCGGAGTAAATTTTCCAGTTTCAGTGGAATCAATTTCGATTTTTATTTTTTTAATGCATTCCATGATGGCGGGATCAAGTACAGCCTCTGTATCAATGTCTTGCAGCCTAAAACGACCTCTTAATAAAATGCTCGCCACTGAATACTGCACGCTAAATTGGGCAGAGACCTGGGGGCTATCTCCGTAAGCAAACGCGGCCCCGACTAGACGGTTCATATAGGGCGTGATGCGCACCGTACATTCTGCGACTTGATCCGCTGAAAGTTGATGCTGCTCAACCAGCTGTTCAGTCGCGACAATCGCCG
>CALQNE010000301.1 GCA_943331855.1 Bordetella parapertussis | reverse complement strand
TATGACTATTTGCCTAAGCGTGATGCGCCCTACGACATCATGCAAATTTTTGACAACATGCATCAGGGCAAGATGTCGGGCTTTATTTCGTCTGGCTTTAACCCCTTGGCAGCAATCTCTAGTAAACACAAAATTAGCGCGGCTTTAGCCAAGCTGAAGTACCTTGTGATTGTTGACCCGCTCTCGACCGAGACCAGTGAGTTCTGGAAAAACTACGGCGAATTTAATAACGTCGATGCAAGCAAAATCCAGACCGAAGTGTTTCGTTTGCCAGGTACCTGTTTTGCTGAGCAAGATGGTTCGTTCACCAATTCAAGCCGTGTGATTCAGTGGCACTGGAAAGCGGCGGATGGGCCAGGCGAGTCAAAGTCGGATCAAGAGATTATGGCGGCCCTGTTCACGCGTCTGCGTGACATGTACAAGAAGGACGGCGGTGCGTATGCAGATCCAATTTTAAATCTGACCTGGAACTATACCGATCCTCTGAACCCTGATGCGGGTGAAATCAACAAAGAGATCAGTGGTAAGGCACTGGTTGATTTGAAGGACGCTGCGGGTACCGTACTGGTGCCGGCTGGTGAGCAGCTAGCGGGTTTTGCACAGCTGGTTGAAAATGGTGGCACAGCCTGTGGTAACTGGATTTATTCGGGGATGTGGAACAAGGCTGGCAATTTGACTGCGCGCCGCGATCCAACGGACGCCTCCGAAAACGGGATTGGTCAAAGCTTGAACTGGGGCTTTGCCTGGCCTGCTAACCGACGTATTTTGTATAACCGTGCGTCGGCGGATATCAACGGCAAGCCGTGGGATGAAACACGTACTGTGCTGAAATGGATGGGCGATAGATGGGGCGGCAGCGATGTGCCTGATATGCGTCCAAACGCCAAGCCTGAAGAAAACGTCATGCCCTTTATCATGACGCAAGAAGGCGTGGGTCGTATCTTTGCACCGCAAATGGCAGAGGGGCCTTTCCCTGAGCACTACGAGCCGTTCGAGACGCCGCTAGGTCGCAAT
This sequence comes from Bordetella parapertussis, assembly GCA_943331855.1. Lineage (GTDB taxonomy): Bacteria > Pseudomonadota > Gammaproteobacteria > Burkholderiales > Burkholderiaceae_B > Zwartia > Zwartia parapertussis_H. The sequence goes on along the minus strand of CALQNE010000301.1, from coordinate 2,880 downwards.
CCGATGCATCCTAATAACCCGAAGGCAACGTCGAACCCTGCGGCTCGCGTCTACAAGGGCGACATGGAGGTCTTTGGTAACCGGAAAGATTATCCGTTTGCCGCCACAACGTATCGCTTGGTTGAGCACTTTCACTACTGGTCAAAACATTCAGACCTGAATGCCATTGTGCAGCCAGAAATGTTTGTTGAAATTAGTCAAGAGCTGGCCAAGATGCGTGGTATCGCCTCGGGTGATCGGGTCAAGGTGAGCTCTGCGCGTGGGCACGTGCATGCCAAAGCGATGGTCACCATGCGCTTGAAAGGCATGAAGGTTGATGGCCAGACGGTTTATCACGTCGGGATTCCGATTCACTTCGGATTCAAAGGCTTGACTAAACCTGCACAGCTAGCAAACTCGCTAACGCCTTACGTGGGCGATGCAAACTCGCAAACGCCAGAGTTCAAGGCGTTCTTGGTCAACATTGAGAAGGCATAAGGGGATTCGACATGGCAATTCAAGCACTTCAAGTCGTCGCCCAGTCTGCCACGACCATGACTCCACCCGCTTCGGCGGCCAAGACAGTTCATGTCGCCAAGCTGATCGATATTTCGAGCTGCATTGGCTGCAAGGCCTGTCAGGTCGCGTGTATGGAGTGGAATGAAACCCGTCCAGTCGTCGGTGACACCGATGGCACGTATAACAATCCGGTTGAACTCGGTGCGAATGCGTGGACGGTCATGAAATTTAACGAGATCGAAAACGCCCAAGGCGGTATCGACTGGTTGATTCGCAAAGACGGCTGTATGCATTGCGAAGATCCAGGCTGCCTGAAGGCTTGTCCGAGCCCAGGTGCGATTGTCAAGCTTGACAATGGCATTGTGGATTTCAACTCGGACAAGTGCATTGGCTGCGGCTATTGCGTAGCAGGGTGCCCGTTTGATGTGCCAAAGATTTCGCAAACGACTAACAAGGCCACCAAGTGCACCTTGTGTTCGGATCGCGTGTCAGTTGGAAACGAACCGGCCTGCGTGAAAGCGTGCCCGACACAAGCATTGACCTTTGGTCCGAAAGATGACCGTATCAAGTACGCCAACGAACGGATTAAAGATTTGAACGGTCGTGGCTATGACAAAGCTTCTTTGTATAACCCACAAGGTGTGGGTGGCACGCACGTGATGTATGTACTGCCGCATGGCGATAAGCCTACGGCGTACAACGGCTTGCCGGCTGATCCAAAGATTTCGTCAACGGTTGGGCTCTGGAAAGGCATCATGAAGCCGATTGCGCTGTTAACCATGGCTGCAACCGTCTTTGCTGGTGTGATTCATTACGCGATCAAGGGTCCGGATACGGTCGATGAGGATCATGATGACTCGAAAAAGTCTTAAGGAGACGAACCATGTCTAATCAACAAGAAGGATTAGTGCGGTACAAGGGCTCGGATCGTTTGAATCATTGGCTCATCGCTATTCTGTTTGTGTTGGCGTCATTGGGTGGCTTGGCGATGTTTCATCCGTCAATGTTCTTTCTGTCAGGCTTGTTTGGTGGCGGTTCATGGACCAGGATCTTGCATCCGTTTATTGGTTCAGCCATGTTTGTGTTGTTTGTGCTGATTTTTTTCAAATTTTGGCACCACAACGTTCTCACGGCGAATGACCGCAAGTGGCTAGGTCAGATCGGCGACGTATTAAACAAAAAACACGATCGCTTACCTGAAGTGGGTCGTTATAACGGCGGGCAAAAAGCTGCTTTCTGGGTGATGGTCTTGACCATGATCCTGTTAGTGGTGTCGGGCCTTGCGTTTTGGCGGCCTTACTTCTCACATTACTTTTCAGTCGATGTGACCCGTGTGGCGGCCTTAGTGCACGCGGTGTCGGCTTGGGTCTTGATCTTGACGATCATTACCCACGTCTACGCAGCATTGTGGGTCAAGGGCACGATTGGTGCGATGTGGACGGGCGTAGTCAGCCGTGCCTGGGCACGCAAGCATCATCCAGGTTGGTTTAAAGAAGTGACTGGCGGCAAATAACGCGTTTGGTTGTTTGTTGAGCAGGCAGCGCAAGGGGAAGACTGATATTCTTCCCCTTGTGCGTTTAAGGAAGATAGCAACATGAGCGTTAAAGCAGTCAAACTGATACAGCCTGGCGAAATTCAGGGCATGCCCGATGATGACACCCCCTTGCTGGTGGTGGTCGATGCCGCTGAGACGTTTCGTGAGCGTGCCGCGCGCATGCAGGTGTTGGCAGACCAACAAAGTGATTCACCCTGGTTGGCATTTTGTGCGCAGTTAATGCAAGCGCAGGTAGATTGTCTGGGTAGTGTGCAGCCACAGCCACTTGACGAAAACGTGGTGCGCGAATCGCTTATTCATAAATTGCCGCCGTTTTCGATCACCACCTGGTTGCCCGAGGCGCAGTGGTCAGTCGTATTCAACGCCTTGAGCGAGGCCCTTGAGGCTATGCCTCTGGCGCCTGGTGTGCGTGGTGCGCTTGAGCGCGTCAAACAGACTGCGGTGGTGGATCAGATCCGTCAGGCCAAGGCCTTGTTGGCCGCCGATGACTCAGCGTTGCCTGCCGACGCCGTGCCGTTTATTGGCGCAGCCTTGCAGCTACTGTGGGCGACCCAGTCAAAAACGCTGTCTGCGTTTGTCGAGTTACATAAAGGCGAAAGCGGTCTGTGCCCAGTCTGCGGGTCTCATCCCGTGGCCAGTGTTGTTCGCGTGGGCGAACGTGATTTGCATCGTTACTTGATTTGCTCGTTGTGTGCCTCAGAGTGGTATGCACCACGTGCACGCTGTACAAATTGCGAGACCCCAAAAGAGGTCTCGATGCTCGGCGACACGCGTGACAGTGCCTTGCAGGGCGAATGTTGCGAAGTGTGTCGTGGCTACCTCAAAAT
>CALQNE010000300.1 GCA_943331855.1 Bordetella parapertussis | reverse complement strand
ATTGCCCGAAAGCTTGTGCTCAAGCTCTAATAAGTCAGCGCGAGTGGCCACGGTGGGTAATACGGCATCAACGCGTGCCTCTAGCAAGGTTAGGCGGTATTGAAACTTGTGAATCGGTGAGTGCGAGAGCGGGATTTTCATCCCGACATTGAAGCACTGCCTTAAACCGACCGCCATCGTTTTTACATTGTTTTACATCCAAGCAGGCTTCAAACCCGAAGCCTGCACGCATCTGCGCGCTACGGCTGACATCATCCAAAGAATAAATTAATTCAAGTTTTCCTTTAAAAAAGCCGTTAATATCAATAAGTAGGTGCTCAAAAAGAACGATCAGAATGCACCCCAATCACGCAAACTGGCTGAAATCATTGACCGAACTGCAAGAGCATGCCCGCTTGAGCCTGACCGTCACTCGCCTACAGGAACCTTAATGACTCAAGAGATTAAAGAAGTTTTGGCAAAGTTCGAAATTACAGACACTGATGTCGCAAGAATCAGGGCAGCCGGTGATTTTCTTAAAAGCGAACTGGATGATCACATCGCTCAGTTTTATGTCTGGATGGCCAAACACGAGGCTTATCAGGATTTTTTTGCTGATAATCCAAAGCGCTTAGAGCGCGTCAAAGATCTTCAGAAGGATCATTGGACGACTTTTTTTGATGCCAAGCTAGATGCAGAATGGTTTGCCTCGCGCAGAAAAGTGGGAGCCGTACACGCCCATATCAATCTGCCAAACGACATTTACTTTGCCGGCATGTCAGTTTCAGGAAAATCCCTGGTCGACCGCATTCACTCTGCAGAAGCACACATCGCAGATGCACACGAAACCGCCAACGCAATTGTTAAGCTCGTATTTTTAGATGCTTTTGTGGTGCTGGAAGAAATCTCGAGAATACAAAAAGAAAAAATATCTGCCAGCAGCAAAGCTTTACTTGAAATGTCAACGCCGGTCACACCCATCTGGGAAGGCATTCTTTTGCTACCACTGCTAGGAATCGTTGACTCAACCCGCACGCAAGACATTATGAATAAGGTCTTGATTGAGATTTCTCAGTCTCGCGCGAAGGTCTTTGTCATGGATATCAGCGGCGTCGGCTCAATGGACACAGGCGTGGCAAATCAATTGATTCGGATAACAAAAGCTACTCAGCTGATGGGATGCGAAACCATTATTTCTGGTATCTCACCCAGCATTGCGCGTACGTTAGTTGAACTCGGTATCAACATTGGCGAAATTCGAACGACATCAACTTTGAGAGACTCGTTTGAGTTAGCACTCAAGACCGTCGGTGCTGACCGCCAGTTGCTCTCACAAACACGCAAAGCCACCTAAGCAGGATTTATATTCATGTCTGCCGAAACTGGTTTTAAGCTCTACCCAACACAGCTCAATCAAGCTGTCATTATCAATGTGGGTAATGAATTATCAGATCAACTCCTTGACGATTTAAGAGACTTAGCACTAACCAGTATTCAGCGCGACGGCAACAAAGCGGTCATCTTCCTTTTGGCAGGGCTGCACTCAATGGATACCGATGAATACGAAAAACTGTATGCGATTAGCAAAATGGTTCGTGTCTTAGGCGCTCAACCATTTTATGTCGGGCTCAGCTCTGGCATTGTGGCTCACCTGGTGAATCACGATGTTGAAATCGCGGGCGTTGCGTCATTCTATTCGCTTAGTCAGGCGTTAGCCGCAATCGACAGCGTAAATGAAGGTGTCAAAGCCGAAATCGAAGAGGAACAGCAAGAGAATCCTGCTCAAATATCTTTTCCTGATCGCGACGACCGCGACACACGCCAAAAATCTCTAGATCAAAATGACGTTTGAACGTGACTAATCTTATTCCGCCGACCACATTATCTTTTACCATCAATGATCTGGCAGACCTGTACCTTGCAATGTCAAAACTCGAGCAACATGTCCTTTTATCTGACGCCGCACCCGATGATCGCTCTACCATTCGCACTGTCATTTCTGAATTGGGCACCAATATTTTGAAGTATGCGCACGGCGGGGTGATTCGCGTTTGCAGAGCCACGCAAAAAGAGCAAGTTTTTATTGATATTTGGGCAGAAGATCAAGGCCCCGGGATCCGTGATGTTGAACTTGCCATGACAGATTATTTCTCTACCGGCAATTCGCTTGGCCTTGGCCTACCAGGGGTCAAACGCATGGTCGACGAGTTTTGGATTCGATCTAATCCCGAACAGGGCACCTTGGTACAAGTTCGGAAACGCCTAAAGACGACAAGACAAAATCATTTCAACCCCATGCCCACTCCTCAGTCTTCGTCAATGATGCGATTTCCTAAAATTGCTGACAAGCGAACCGAACACTGGGAGTTCAGTAGCCTAATTCAGCCTAAGCATGGAGAAATAAATTCTGGCGACTTTATTATTGTAAAAAGCAATGATGATTATCTATTTGCCCTAATGATCGATGTCACCGGTCACGGCGATAACGCCCACAATGTCGGCAACGACTTGGTTGAAAAGCTCGGCGACTCGTACGAGCGAGATCTCTCTAAATTAATACAAAAAATTCATCAACTCTTGCACGGTACAGTCGGTGCCGCAATCGGTATTCTATTAATTGATCGAAAAAAGCAACGTTTTGAATATGCGGGGGTCGGCAATACGATGCTTAAAAAATATGGCACAACGGATTGGACAGGCATTACAAAAGATGGGATTATTGGTCAACGCCTGCCGAGCGTGTTCATCGAACACGAAAAACTGGAAGCTGGCGATATTTTAGTGCTCACGAGTGATGGTATGCATACTCATGCTATCTCTGACCCACTCAAAGAAAATCATGACCTGTCTGCCAACGAACTGATCCATAGAGTCATGCGTCCGAATACAAAATTGCATGACGACGCCTCATGCTTAATTGTGAAATGGCTATGAGCATACAATTTTCAACAACCGTCACAGATATCGATGACGCTCATCATTTAAGACGCAAGCTAGTCACCTTTTTTTCAACGATTAGTGACGATTCTCATACTACGGCAATGGTCATTTCAGAGTTTTCGGAACACGCAAAACTCTATATCAATCAAAATCAATCATTCGAATTTAGTCTGCATTTAGAAGAAACTCATACCGCCTTCAATCTTAAGATTCGTTACACGGTGTTTGGGGCATCGCAATCAGCGCGCAGCGCAATGGGCGTTTACGACAAAACACTATCCCTCAAAGCGCATTTACCACCGACTCAAGCGCTCGAAAACATCTTGAAGATGCAAAGTCGGCACGAGCTATTTGAGAATATCCATGAACAAAATCGCTTGCTTACGATCGCCTCTGAGGGCGCGCTTAAGTCGGCACAAGTCAAAACTGATTTCATGTCGAATATGAGCCACGAAATCAGAACCCCAATCAATGCGATTATGGGTATGACTCATTTATTAAAAATGACAGAGGTCACCGAACAACAAGAACTCTATCTGAGTCGCATCCAACAATCGTCCGAACATTTGCTTGGCATCATCAATGACATTCTGGATTTTTCAAAAATAGAGTCTGGCAAGATGTCGCTCGATCGAACTTCTTTTCTTTTGAATGATCTCTTGATCAATGTCTTCAACAACGTTAGCCAAAAATGTGAAGATAAGAATCTTGAACTCATCTGTGACGTGACAGATGAGTATGCGGGTGAATTAAATGGCGATTTCTTAAGAATCAGCCAAATTTTGATTAACTTTATTTCGAATGCAGTCAAGTTCACTGAAGCTGGCGAGATTACGCTAAAGGTATCCGAGCAAGATCGACGCGATGACGACATGACACTTCGCTTCGAAGTCATTGATACGGGCGTTGGCATCGCGTTAGAAAATCAAGACAAGCTTTTTCAAAGCTTTCAACAGGCCGACAACTCTACCACTCGGCAGTATGGCGGAACGGGCCTAGGCTTATCTATTTCTAAATCTCT
>CALQNE010000299.1 GCA_943331855.1 Bordetella parapertussis | reverse complement strand
GATCGCGTGGCCAAGGCCAACGACCCTCACCACCGGATTCTTTTTCTAAAAGACTTTTTTCATCGATGTCGACGATCACCACGCGTGGATCGACACCACCAGGAGCTGTGAGCATGAGGCGTACGTCGTAAAGCAGATGATCTGTCAGCTCAATAAAGGGTATTTTGATCCATCCGCCTGCTTGTGCCGCGAAGATCAGTACGAGTAATAAGCCCACACCGATTCTAGGTAGACGTTTGATGAATCGGCTGAAATTATTCAATGGTTTCTCTTCGGTGAGGCATGAGGGGATGGATCCCGAGCACGAACTCTATCCGGGCTTGGTATGTACTCGTCTGATTTCCGTTACCGCTAGTTTCGCGATATCGCGTAACTTATCGAACTTGTGATCATCCAGCGCGACCAGAGAATCAATCTGTGCATAGGAAGACTCTACAAATCTATCGCCATTTTCCTGGCTGCGTCTGAGCACGCCAAATTCGATATTGCGCCGTTCATCCGCAGTGAGTCGGCTCACCAGATTTTTGGTTGCCCAGATTGTTCCGTGCGTCGCGAAATCACTTAAGCGTGCCGCATGATTAATCGTGTCGCCCAACACCATGAATTCCACGTGATGATCTGATCTGAAGGTGCCGAGCCACTCCTGACCCTCGTGCAAGCCGATATTGAGCTTGAGCTCGGTCAGCCAGTTTTTACGTATCTGCCACTCAACATTGACTTTCATCATCGCTGCGCGCAATTCATCTGCACAGGCGAGCGAGTTAAACAGGTAATTACCATCCGGCTGGGGAAAAAAGTAATACACAGCGCCATCGCCGGCATGCTTGCCGTGTGCACCTTTGTATTTACGCAGCACTTGACTCATGGTGTGCCAGATCTGATTGATCAGCTCGAAATACTCATCAGGCGGGAGCTCAGAGCAAATCCTGACGGAGTTTTGTACATCGGCTACCAAGACGGCGAGCGGTGTCATGACGGGCAATTGCTGACTGAGCAGCTTTTGAATAACCTGGTCTCGCCGAGAAAGGAATTCAATCAGTTCGTCTCCGCGCTCAGTCATCGGAGTATGAACAACCAGAATACCTTCGCGGAAATATACTGAAAATACCCGATAGCCAACGGGTCTGCCATCAGAGGTGGTTTTATAGAAATCAGATTCACCTAAAAATTTTGGAGATGAAGTCTGGTCTGATTTCTGGAGAAAGTCGATCTCGTCAACCATTTCAAGTATGGCAGGATCGTTTTTGCTGACCAGATAGAGCAGGGCGTCACGGCCAATACGCTCACTCGCTATATGCAGATGCATAGAGGCCAGACTGCGCTGATCTGCGAGCGAGACATTTGCCTCAGGTCGGGCGAGCAGATGGAACAAATTACGCTCAACGCTATGAGCGGGTGGCTTTGCAAAGCCAAAGATTTCAGCGCGGGCTGCCTCATTGAGCCAAGTCAGCTCAAGGTTGTAATTGAGCATGTAGGCAGGGTGTCCATGACTATCCAACGACAGGGAGGGCAAGCCACTCATGGAAGGCATTTTGGGCATCTGCGGGATGCCTGGGCTCACTTTTGCACTCATGGCAGAGGTTTCGCGCAGGATTTTCACAGTCTGGTGTTTGGCAAGTGCTTCGGCTTGAGATCTTTCTCGTGCTTGATTGGATAAGGCTATTTCCTCTTGCTGAGGTATGAGCGGCGCTTCGGTGTCACTACCGTCTTCTTTGAAGTACTCAACAATCTCAGCGATCGAGAGGCCTTCAGACTTCAAACTTTGTACAGCACGAATACGGTCAACCGCGTCCGCCGGAAAATAGCCTAGCAGGCGTTTTGCGCCTGAACTGGCGTCGTCTGCCTGAGACAACACAACCGGCTTTGGCAAAATGCCAAGAGCAATGTAGTTGTTCAATGTCGCCCGAGACATGCCTGTTTGATCTAATAAGGCCTTACTCGAAATCATTTGTACACCTGTCTAGTGATTCACTTTTTTTGAATCATCACGGCATAGCTAGTTGTGACTAGATACTTCGTAAGCCGTTGCCCATTAATTTCAAATTAAAAAGTAAGGGCGGGAGGCTATTTATACAGCTGTCTAGATGCTTTTGGACAGCTGTATAGTTGAAGAGCTCTTTGATTGGGCCAAAATGTAGGGGATTTGCAACAGAAAAGCGTTAAATATCAATTAGTTATAACTAAAGTTATATTCTTTTTTTTGTTCTTTTGATTTATCTTTGTACATACGCTCATCAGCCATTGAAATGAGATCTGCCGTATTCTTGCCATCTTCCGGATAGAAGGCAACCCCACAGCTAAATGACAACGGATAGGCTTGATCTTTGACAAAAAAGGGTTTGCTAAAAGCAGCGCGTAGCCTGCTTATCATCACTTGTGCGTCTTCGGATGAACTGATGTCCTCGCTCATAAAGCAAAACTCATCGCCTCCCAGTCGCCCTGCTGAGTCTGATAGCCGGATCCACTCGTTGAGTCTGCGCGCGACCTCTACAAGAACAGCATCTCCTGCGGGATGGCCATACTGATCGTTAATCTGTTTGAAATCGTCTAGATCAAAGACACAAACGCATACCTTACGATAGTTGCGTCTTGCATGACTGATGCTGCGGTCAAGCAGATCAAACAGCAGTCTTCGGTTTGGCAGGCCAGTGAGTTGGTCATAATTGGCCATTTGTTCAAGCTTAATCAGTGAGGCTTTATCTACCAGGTGCCTAGCCCTGAGTGTGCGGCTCAGCCGCACGTACCATATATTAGCCAAAATCATAAAACTGGCTAAAACGGCATTAGCAAGGATGATCAACCATAGAACATCGCGATCAAAATACTGCTGCCAGTCACTGAGTCGATCAGGCGAGAGCGTCTCAGCGAATGACGCACGGCAAAAAATCAAGTTAGCAGCGATTGTTATTAGCAGTGAGCCAATTTTGTTGACCTGGATTTTATTATTCAGCAACAGCAACTACCTTTGTGTGAATTCAGTTCAACTTATTAAACGTAACTTAACTCGGCAGACCTATATTGTAAATTAATATCTAATTTAAATGTAATAAAAAAACTTACATAAATCGTGAAGAACTGTTTTTTAAATTTTTTATGAGTTGAATAGAAAATTCTTTCATGGAGTCAGACAGAAAAGAGGCTACCTGCACAGTCCGAATCCGCGGGTTTTTTGGTAACCTGAAGTCCGCTAGGTAGTGCGACGAGCCCAAAATACATCCAAGAGGAAATCTTACATGCAACTCTACATTAGCCCAGGTTCACCCTATGCTCGAATCGCGCGCGTCGTAGTAATTGAAAAAGGATTGGCGGCAAAAGTCGAAGTGATTGCGGCCAAGACACGCACGACGGATAGCCCCTACTATCAGATTAACCCGTCGGGCAGGGTGCCTTATCTAGTGTGTGATGGCGATCTCGGGCTTGAAGATTCGGGTTTGATTTGTTCTTACCTAGATCACCTCGAGGGTAACCCTAGCTTCGCTATACCTGCAGGTGAGCCAGGCTTTGAGGCCAGGCGCCTTGAGGCGTTAGTGCGTAGCACGCTTGATGGTTTGGCGGTGTTGGGGCGAGAAAAATGGCGACCTGTTAACGAGCAATCCCCCAAAATCGTTCGTCACGAAACGGATCGCGCCAATCGGTTGCTGAATCTTTGGGAAGAGCAAATTGATCACCCCTTGTTTCATGGCCAACTCAATATGGTGCAAATAGTATTTGGGTGTACCTTGGGCTTTGCGGATCTGATACCTGATTTTTCATGGCGCTCAAGTCATCCAAAATTGAATAACTGGTTTGAAGCAATTTCTGCACGACCATCATTTTTAGAGACCAAACCTCCGGCACCTAAGTGATGCCACTCTAACTACTAATGGCTGCATAAAATGATCTATACAACCATCGGCACGCTGATGATCCTATTTTGCCAATGTGCAGCGTCAATGGAGAT
>CALQNE010000298.1 GCA_943331855.1 Bordetella parapertussis | reverse complement strand
GCCATCGCACGCGCCGAACTATCGGTGGGGCCGCCTGCTGCGAAGCCAACGAGTATTTTTATCGGGCGCTCGGGATATTGAGCCAACGCTAACTGAGAAGCAAAAACGCTACTCAGCCCCAAGAGCAAACCTATGATTATTTTTTTTGTCATCGATGCAATTACTCATTTAGTTAAGGGGCTTAACAATAGACAAACTGTTCAGACCGCCTTGGCTGCGGAAGCTTTTCTTCGACCGCCATACGATCCAGTTCAAGCTTAAACGTATCGGGATCGGTCGCACCAAGCTCGTAAATCTCCATCCAAGTAACTTGCCCAAGTTCATCAGGATTTGGGCGTTTCATTACCTTGCACACAAGCGAGGGAAATTTTTTTTGTAAGTGCGCGTGCATGGATTCAATCCGAGCCTTAAGCCCCGGCTGATCAGGCGGCATAAATTTGTAATAAATAAATAGTTGCATGACTATGCTTTGCCCACGCCATTCCAGCGCTGAACAAGATCGGTCTCTAACCCAAACAAATCAAGCACGCGACCAACAGTGTGATCAATGATATCGTCGATCGACTTTGGCTGGATATAAAGTGCAGGGACCGGCGGCATAACAATCGCACCATTCTGCGTCACCTGCAGCATCGACTTTAAATGACCCGCATGCAAGGGGGTTTCGCGCACAAGCAACACGAGCCGACGTCGTTCTTTGAGCACGACATCAGCGGCCCTTGAAATCAGGTTACCTGTGATGCCCCAGGCAATTTCAGACAAGGTATTAATCGAGCAAGGCGCAACAACCATGCCAAGCGTCACAAAAGAACCCGACGCAATCGTCGCGCCCACATTCTTGGCAGAATGAACAACGTCTGCAAGCGCCTGGACCTGCGCAGGGTCGAAATTGGTTTCAGCCGCCATCGTCAGTTTGGCCGAGTCAGTTAAAACCAGATGCGTTTCAATGTCAGTCTCTTTCAACACTTGCAATAGGCGCACCCCGTATGCCGTACCTGAGGCGCCGGTGATTGCAACGATTAACCTTCTTGGAACCATCGACATGAGTGTTTATCCAGAATTCTTGGCCAGCGGTCGACCTTGTGGTCTATAGTTGAGCATATTAAAACGATTACAACTAGGAGAACCCTTATGGCGACGGACAACTCTAACTTTCATGTGCGCGTCCTGGGGCTATTGGCCGCGATCGCTTTTAGTTTTGGAAGCCACATAGCCTGTGCACAAAACGCAGCAGCCTACCCCAACCGCCCCGTGACCATGGTCGTGCCCAACGCAACCGGAGGCACAAATGACATCGTCGGCCGTTTGATTGCGATCGAACTGGCTGAGGAGTTTAAACAATCAGTCGTGTTGGTCAATAAACCAGGGGCTGGCGGCAATATCGGCACTGCCCAAACAAAAACCGCAGCCGCAGACGGCTACACCCTTTTAATGACCGTTAATAGCGCCCAGGCGATCAATCCGGCGCTATACAAAAATGTAGGCTTTGATCCGGTCAAAGACTTTATTCCAATCACGATTATCGGCAGCGTTCCCAACGTGTTGGTGGTTCATCCGTCGTTTCCAGCTAAAACCTTGGCTGAGTTTTTGGCTTTGATTAAGGCCAATCCTGGCAAGTATCAATATGCCTCGGCTGGTAACGGCACGGTCAATCACTTACTGGGGATCATGATGGATCAAAAGGGCGGCTATAAGATGGAGCACATTCCTTACAAGGGTGTCGCACCGGCGATGGCTGATGTCCTTGGCGGGCAGGTGCCGATTGCGTTTGCCAGTCTCCCCTCAGCGCTCAGCAATATCCGTCAGGGGCAGCTACGTGCGCTTGGTGTGAGTACCGCTGTGCGTTCGCCTTCGTTACCCGACGTGCCCGCGATGATCGAACAAATACCTGCGTTTTCGGGTGAGCTCTGGGTCGGACTGTTTGCGATTGCCGGCACGCCGGCCGAGATCGTAGACAAGATCTATCAAGCCACTGCAACAGTGATGAAAAAACCTGCTGTGCAAAAGAAACTGGGGGACTTGGGGCTCGAGCTTGCATTTGACACCCCCGCACAATTTAAAGCGCGGCTAGATGACGATATCGTGAAATGGCGCGAGATTGTAAAAGCCTCGGGCGCGACCGTAGATTGAGTAGAGTCCGGTAGGAAATAGCGAGACCGCGTCTCGCTATTTTTTTATTTGATCAACCGATCACTGGCGAGACGGGCACCTTCTGCGAGCGTGCGCAACTTGGCCCACACAACGTCTGTCGCAACTCGGCCCATGCCCGCTGAGGTATCAAACCCGCAGTCCGTACCCGCAAGCACTCGGGTCGGATCACCAACTTCTGCGGCGCATCGTACCAAGCGATCTGCCACCACCTCGGGGTGCTCAACAAAATTAGTCAACACATCGATGACCCCGGCGACAATGACTTGATCATCCGCCAAGGGTCGCTCACGCAACACCGTCATTTCATGTGCATGGCGCGCGTTTGCGAAAGGCAACACAAACCCACCTACATTTGTCTGACTAATCACGGGCCAGATTTTATGCAACGGTACATCACAGTCATGTGGGCCCTCATAATTGCCCCAGCACACATGCATACGAACGCGATCGCGTGGGATGTTTCTTAAGGCATGATTAATTGCAGTCACGACGCGCTCGATAAACCCTAAAAATTTTGCATCAGATTCATCGTGGTACGAAACGTGCCGCTCGAGTGCCAAGTCAGGGCAGTCAATTTGTAAGATAAAGCCATTATTCACAATCGCCTCGTATTCAAGGCGCAATGCTTCACCCAGCGCTGCAAGATAAGACTCTTCGGTTGCGTAGTGCTCATTTTTGCAGGCTGCCGCAATGATCCCTGGCGAAGGCGCAGTTAAAAAAGCCTCTGAGAACTTACTTGAGCGACCTGCTAACTCAGCCTTAAAGTCTATCGCCTCTGAGGCGGCGAGCGCTGGATCGATATATTGAATGTCGCCTGTAACGCGTGGAGGCAAGAAATTACTCACCGCCACCTTATCGCTTGCCTGCGCAGACATCATCTGCTTGAACTCGGGATAGCGTTCAACATCACCACGCGCCCAACGCTTCCAGCTACCCGAAAAACCCGACATACGACGCTGAACATACAGAAAAAATCCCTCGCGCTGCTGCTCGCCGTTATTGCCAATGTCAATACCATTGGCCATCTGACGTTCGACGCTTTCTTGCATTGCCCGATGACCCGCATCGTTAATCAACGCCTCATCAACGTGCTCGCCATTCGCGCGGCGCGCGTACATTTGAACGAGTGCGGCTGGGCGAGGCAGACTACCCGTATGGGTAGTTAAAATTCTTTCGCGACTATGTTGCATTTTTTAATTGCTATCCCGTTGATATTTTTAACGACCGCACGCTTGATCGGCCTGTAAACGCATACGATCAATTAAAGAGCTTAGATCAGCCTCGGTCAACTGATTCGTCAAACTTGCACAGACGATGGTGTGGGTCGGTTTTTTAAACGGTTGCCCCACGGGCACCGCCACAATGGTAACGCCCGCAATGTACGCGCCCCGATCGATGCTGTATTCGTTTTGTGCAGCCAGCTGAACCTCACGATACCAAGTTTCAAAATTTAAAGGGCCCGCCCATCTGAGCTTGTCGAAACGCATTTTTAGTTCAGCAGTCGATTGGCCACTAAAGGCAGCGACAATCCGTCCGGTCGCGCTCAACAAGGAAGGAAACACGCTACCTACGTCAACATGTAACCGGAACGGAATGGTTGAGCGCGAGAGTGCCACAACGACCATCTGCTCAGGATCACTCACGTCTACAGCGATGGCGGTCACGTTATATACAGAAGATAAGGCGTCTAGCCCGGGCTGAATGAGCCCAGGGAACGCGTGCGCATCGATCGCGCTACGCGCAAGTGCCAGCATTCCGATCCCGAGCCGGTAATGTTTGCTATCACGATCAAACGCG
>CALQNE010000297.1 GCA_943331855.1 Bordetella parapertussis | reverse complement strand
GTATGCGCGCCTTGCTGGGCTGCAGCCTCGGGGGCAGATTCGAGCCAGATATCCTCACAAATATTGACCCCAAAGCACACCCCATCAACCGTAAAGGTTAAGGCCTGCTCGCCAGCAACAAAGTACCGTTGTTCGTCAAATACCGCATAATTTGGCAACTCATGCTTGTAATAGGTGCCTAGCACCCTTCCCTCTAGTAAAACTGAGGCAGCGTTGCGAAGGTGACCATTTTGGCTTGTGACGTGGCCCACCACGACATGCAAACCACTTAGGCTCGCCAGACTGGCACACAAGTCGCTGAGCACGCGATCACATTGCGAGACAAACGACGGCCTGAGCAAAAGGTCTTCGGGGGGATACCCCGTTAGAACGAGTTCGGGCGTTAACAGTACGCGGGCCCCCGCGGCATGGGCAAGGCGCGCGGCTTCGAGCACACGCCGTGAATTACCTGCCAAGTCACCCACTAAAGCGTTAATTTGTGCAATGCTGACCTTAACGGCAGACATGTAGATTCCGGTGATACGAGTTATTGTCCGAAAATTATCGCACGCCTGCGAGGTTGGCGCAGCACTCTATAATTGAACCATCATGAAAAACACTGAAAACCCTAAGCACAATCAGTTTGATAAAAAAGCCGAAGCTTGGTCTGCGCGCTTCTCTGAACCCGTTTCAGACTTAGTCAAGCGCTACACCGCCTCGGTCGATTTTGACAAACGTCTGGCCCTGGTCGATATCCAAGGATCGCTTGCCCACGCGAAGATGCTCGAAGCCGTTCGGGTCATTTCAGCCCAGGATTTAGCAGATATCGAACGCGGTATGACGCAAATCCGCAGCGAAATTGAAGCGGGATCCTTTACCTGGTTGCTCGATCTTGAAGACGTGCACCTCAATATAGAAAAACGTCTGGTTGAGCTGGTGGGCGATGCCGGAAAGCGCCTGCATACAGGTCGCTCAAGAAACGATCAGGTTGCCACAGATATTCGCCTCTGGCTTCGCGGCGAAATCGATCAACTGGGCGAACTTCTGAACGCCTTGCGGCGAGCCTTAGCCACTGTTGCGCTGCACCATTGCGCCACAATTTTGCCTGGTTTCACACATATGCAGGTCGCGCAACCTGTCACCTTTGGGCATCACCTACTTGCCTACGCAGAAATGTTTGGTCGCGACGCTGCTCGCCTCGCAGACTGTCGCAAACGGGTCAACATCTTGCCCTTGGGCGCAGCGGCCCTGGCGGGTACCAGCTATCCGATCGACCGTCCACTCGTGGCCAAACTTTTAGCGTTTGACGATGTATGTCAAAACTCACTTGACGCCGTGTCTGATCGCGATTTTGCAATTGAATTCTGCAGTGCGTGCGCGCTGATCATGACGCACATTTCGAGGCTCTCTGAAGAGTTGATTATATGGATGAGCCCGCGCGTAGGCTTCATTGACTTACCGGATCGCTTTTGTACCGGCAGTTCAATCATGCCGCAAAAAAAGAACCCAGATGTTCCTGAACTTGCGCGGGGCAAAACCGGGCGCGTGAACGGTAATCTGGTGGGCTTGCTGACCCTCATGAAGGGGCAACCACTGGCCTACAACAAGGATAATCAAGAAGACAAAGAAGGCCTGTTTGATACCGCAGATACCGTGCGCGATACATTGATCATCTTTGCCGACATGATTGCAGGCATTCAGGTCAAGCCCGAAGCCATGCGTGCCGCCGCGCTGCAAGGTTTTGCCACTGCCACAGATTTAGCCGACTATCTGGTCAAACGTGGCGTAGCGTTTCGTGACGCCCACGAGGCGGTGGCACATGCCGTGCGCGAATGTGAGAAAAAGAAGTGCGATCTCGCCGACTTAAGCGCGGCTGAGCTAAGGGTGTTTCATGCCTCGATTGGCGATGACGTGCATCAGGTGCTCACGCTCGAAGGCTCGGTGGCTGCACGCGACCACGTGGGTGGTACAGCCCCCGCACGTGTCAAGCGCGCCGCTGAAACGATCTTGGCGCAAACAAAATAACGGGGTCAATACTAGCGCTCAAAAACCGCAATTGATTCGATGTGGCTGGTGTGCGGAAACATATTAATGACCCCCGCACTGCGTAGGCGATAGCCGGCCTCTTCAACCAGCACAGCCGCGTCTCGCGCCAGAGTCGCTGGATTACAAGACACATACACAATCCGCACTGGTCGCGGGTGTAGTGGTATCGCGGCGAGCGCTTGAACCAGCGCGAAGGCACCCTCGCGTGGCGGGTCAATCAACATGCGATCAATCTGGCCGAGACCTTGCAGCCAGTCTTGATCGACTTCAAATAAATTTAGCGTCTGAAACTGCGCATTCGAAATACCCGCTTGCAAAGCAGCCTGCTGCGCGCGTTCGGTGAGTGCTGCGCTGCCTTCGACGCCAAGCACCTCGCGGCATTGTGTCGCTAATGGCAAGGTGAAGTTTCCTAAACCACAAAACATATCTGCCACACGATCACTACGCTGAACACCGAGCAGACTCAGCGCACGCGAAACAAGAACACGATTGATGTGATGATTAACCTGGGTGAAATCCGTAGGCCGATACGGCATTTGCAGGCCAAACTCAGGCAAGCGATAACTGAGCTTGTTTTCATCTTCGGGCTCAAGCGCATGAACAGTATCCGGCCCCTTTGACTGCAACCACCACTGAATATTGTGTTGCGCCGCAAAGGCACGCAAGGTGGCAATTTCGTCGTCACTTAAGGGATCAAGATGCCTAAGCACCAAGGCAGTGACAGCATCACCCACACACACTTCAATCTGGGCAAAACGATCAGGGGCCGAAAGCGCCATGATGAGCCCGCGCAAAGGCACCAAAAGTGCAGCCACATGCGGAGGCAAGACATGACAGGTTTTAATATCAGCCACAAAACTGCTTTTGCGCTCGTGAAAACCGACGAGTACGGTGCCCTTTTTTGCTACCCAGCGCACCGATAAGCGCGCGCGATAGCGATAACCCCATGAGGGTCCATGCAAAGGAGGCAGCATCTGTTCTGGCTGCACTTTGCCAATATGCGCTAGGTTATCTTCAAGCACGCGCTGCTTACTCGCAACTTGGGCAGCAGGCTCGAGATGCTGCATGACGCACCCACCGCACACACCAAAATGCTCACATCTAGGTTTGACGCGTTGAGATGATTCACGAACAATCACCTGAACACGCGCAATTTCGTAGGAAGGTTTGCGACGAAAAATATTGGCGGTTACCCGCTCTGACCCGAGGGCGCCCTCAATAAATACCACCTTGCCGTCATGCCGGGCAACACCGCGCGCCTCAAGATCAAGGGACTCAACCTGCAGTACTTCTTGAGACATAGAGATATCTTTGCGCCGTGAGGCAATTATTTTGGTGTTGACGGTGTGGTGGCAGGATCACTGTCTGCGGGTCCGGTGGTACTTTGTCGCCGTGCGGCGCGCTCCTCGGCACGGTCAAGCGCAGCCTGCTGTTTGGCGCGTGCAGCACTACGCTCGGCAGACGCTGCAGCCGACGCCTTACCCTGAACCGCGTGTTGGTCACGCATATACCCAATCAAAATTTTTCGCTGCGGCGCGCTCAACGCATCCCAAAACGTCAACCAACTGGCTTGAACTTCATCAAAGCCTGCATCGATTTTCAGTCGCGTTTTTTTACGAAAGGCGATGACCTCACGAGGATCAAACTTATCCGTTGCAAGCTCTTTAGCGAGTTCTGCATATTCAGCTTGTCGCGCGTTACGATTCGCATTCCACATTTTGCGACGCGCTTCATGTGCCGCCTCAAGTTTGGCTTTTTGAGCGGCATCCAGCACCATGCCCTCAATCAATGAATCAGGAAGCTGGCCCATGCTGTTACCAGTCAGAGGAGCCGTACTTGGCGCTGTAACAGGCGCAGCTTCGGCGCCGGGTCTTTGACTGCTTTGATTCAACTGATTAGATGAGCGCAACATCAATGGACTATTT
>CALQNE010000296.1 GCA_943331855.1 Bordetella parapertussis | reverse complement strand
TCATCCATTTTTTATTGACGGCAAAACCATGCGGCGGAATTTGCGCAAGAACGTCAGCGCGTTGCGCGCACAGCGACGCCAAGTCAACCAACGGGACCACCCGATCGACCAAGCCAACACCGCCACACTCAACTGCAGTCACTCGCTCGCCCAACTGCACCAGGCGGTGACAGATTGAACGATTTGAGCGAGCGGCGACGATTGCCGCACCAATCGGGGTTGGCATATCAAATTTCACTTCAGGCAACGACACCCAAGTATGGTCTGCAATCAAAACCTCATCACACAACGCGGCCAACATCAGGCCTGCACCCACAGCTGGAGCCTGCACGGCCGCGATCACGGGCTTTGGAAAATCCAAAATCTGTAAAAAGCAGCGCATCAGTAAAGTCAAGCGTTGATGCGCAGCACGCTCAGGCGCCAGATCAGAAAATTCTTTAAGATCAGCGCCAGAGCAAAACGCTCGTGCACCCTCACCCGTTATCACGACAACTTTGACTTCCGCCTGGGTCTGCGCTTGCGTCAACGCAGCATGCATGGCGTCATAGATCTCTAAATTCAACGCATTCGCAACAGCCGAACGATCAAGACTCAAGGTCAGCACTGAGTTTTCTAAGTTAGTTTTCAACATATGGGGATCACCAGTGCATCAACCACTCGAACACCTTGTCCAAGTGCTAACACACACAAAGGGTTGATATCAATTTCTGCAATGTTGTCGACACAATCTGCCGCCAACCAAGACACGCGTTCAATACAGTCGATCAATGCTTCAATATCGGCCGGCGCCTGGCCTCGAGCACCTTGTAGTAGCTTGATGGCGCGTAACTCATTCAAGGCCTGAGCAATTTCAGCGCGCGACAAGGGTGCGAGTCGAAACACCAAATCTTTTAATACTTCAACATATATCCCACCGAGCCCAAAAGTGATGACGGCACCAAAGATTGGGTCTCGAACCATGCCAATGAACATTTCATGCGACTGCCCCACCATTTCTTGTACCAGCACGCCCTCAATCCTGGCATCGGATCGATACTTGCGTGCCGCCACCAGAATTTCTTCATATGCGCTTGAGACGGCAGCTTCACTATTTAAGTTCAGGCGAATCGCCTGAGCTTCGGTTTTGTGCAAGATATCAGGCGACACAATCTTTAAGGCGACCGTACCCTTTATTTGTGACCAATACTGAACCGCTTCCTGTGTCGAATTCGCCAGATATTCTTGAGTAACGCGAACCCCATAATGGCTTAATAGTTTCTTAGCGTTCTGTTCGGTCAACGGCCCCGTCTGTTGCTCTAGAAAGCGTCGCGCTGCAGCACGGTCGATATCGGCAGGTCGGTTAGCAACCGCATGCAAACGAGACTCGCGAAACTCTGAATACTGCATCGCGCGTCGCACTGCTTTTAAACAGGGGTAGGCATCTGAATAAACGGCATGGCCTTGCGCTACCAACGCCTGATGCGTGAGCTGCGGATCATTCGAGGTGCAACCTGTCCAGAGTAAAGCCATGGGTTTAGCGCTTCGCGCAGCGACGTCGGCCACACTGCGCACATCATCTGCATTGGTAATGGTCATCACTGGAATCAGGATATCCACCGAAGGATCCTGCAAGATAATTTCGGTCGCCTTGGCATACGCGCCAGGCTGGCCAATGGCCGCAGCGGTCAGATCCGTCGGATTCGAGGTTGCACCAAAGCCCGGCAGAAGTTTGGCCAGTTGCTCGCACGTTTCAGCCTGATATTGCGGCCACTCGATATCGAGCGCAGCGCCTAAGTCAGCAACCATCACCAGATTGCCACCCGATATTGAGGTGGCAGCTGCACGACGGCCCTTGAAAGGCTTCTGCTGACGCAAGAGCATCGCCGTTTCGTAAAGCTCATTACAGTCATCGACGCGAATAATCCCAATTTGCCGCAAAGCTGCATCGCACACATCATCCGCACCCGTCACCGAACCAGTATGAGATGCCGCAGCCCGACTGCCCACGTCGGTACGGCCGACCTTCACCATCACGATCGGCTTGTTTAGTTGGTAAGAACGCTCGGCCAGCGCTCTTAAACGATCACCGTCCGAAATACTTTCAACTAGCATCGCAACGACTTTTGTCGCTTCGCTCTCAAGCATGAACGCAGCGTAATCCATTAAATCAAGGTCACAGGCATTGCCGCAACTGACCTGATAACTGACGCCCATGCCCGCTTGCTGCGCACGCCACATCACATTGACTTGACCTGCACCACCCGATTGACTGACGACACCCAGGTCCCCCGCCGCACGGCGAGGACCTTGAATCGTTGCCGTTGAGGTCAACGCAAAACCATCAACAAAATTCACCATACCATTACAGTTCGGTCCCATCATCCGAATATTGCCAGCGCGCGCGATATCGACAATTCGTTGTTGCGCGGTCCGACCTGCTTCAGTTCCTAACTCACCAAAGCCAGAAGAAAAAATAGTCACAAAAGGTACACCGCGCTCAGCACACTGTTCTAACGCAAGCGGCACCGCATGCGCCGGCAACACAATCCCAACGTGATCTGGCGCCTCTGGCAGATCAGCGACAGATGCGAAGCAAGGTTGACCGAAAATAGTATCCCGCTTTGGATTAATCGGATAAATCGCACCTGTAAATCCAAAATCAATCGTTTGGCGCATGCAACGTCCACCAAACTTTGAGAGATCTTCAGTGGCTCCAACCATAGCAACGCTGCGGGGTGCAAAAAAATGGGTCAAATCTGCAAAAACTGATCCCCCTGATGCGCCGGGCGCAGGGCTACTCAGGCTAGCGCCTGGGCCAACTTTAGACATATCTTGCTCCGAATCCACCAAGGAGTGCCTGGCAGCTTAGTTATGCGAGGTCGATTAACCTCTTTTTTGCTAGTATAAGTCAACCCCATCAATGCTCAAGCTATTGATAGGCCTGTAAAAAATCAGACATCACCTTGAATAAGATTAAGTTAGGAAGACAAAATGCGAATTTGGCACCAATCCATGACAGAACTAGACGGCCTCACTGTATATCGCCAGTCGTTAGAGTCTCATGCAAAAAAAGTGTTATCCCCCGGGCAGTCTATTGAGGTACATGGTCTACCAACGGGAAGCTATTTTGGACGCACCCCAACCGAAGTACTCGGCAACGCGTTCGGACACCACCGCGTGCTGGATCCCGTGTTAGACAACGCGGTGAACGCAGAACGCGAGGGCTTTGACGCCTTTGTCGTGGGCTCGTTTAGCGAGCCCTTCATGCGCGAACTCCGTTCGGCCGTCGACATCCCTGTCGTCTCAGTCACCGAAGCTGCCTTTTTAGTCGGGTGTTCAATCGGCAAACTCATTGCACCGATTTCAAACTCACCCGCAGTGGGTTGGCTGACCCGCCTATCGGTTGAAGCCCATGGCTTGCAAAGTCGCGTCATGAATGCCTTGGCTATCGAACCTGGGTTTGACGAGCCCGCGTTAGCAGCGGCGTACGACAAACCTGAGCCCGTGATCAGCGCTTTCAAGGCCGTCGCTTCGCAGGCAATCAGTCAAGGCGCAGATGTGATTGTGCCGGCCGAAGGCGTCTTGGCCGAACTGCTGTACGTCAACGGCGTGAAAGAAATCGAGGGCGCTACAGTTTTAGATGTATTTGGCGTAACCTGGGCCTATGCAGCAATGCTTGCCGGACTTCGCTCGAGCATCGGCTTAACAGTCGCACGCAAATGGCACTACCGTCGCGATGACCCAGCGTTGATTCAACTTCTTGTGCCTCAACGCTGAATTAGGCGATAGACCTCAGGCACGATCGCATTGGTAACTTGAATGCGATCGTACTCACTTAATGATCAAAACGATCCAGAACGTGCCCAGGCCCTTGCTCGAGCTCGACATAGTTTTTACCGTCATGAACTAAGGTCCCATTGACCCAAACCCCGTGAATCCCGTTACCAGCACGCACTTTACGCGAGCCACCGCCGGGCAAGTCATTC
>CALQNE010000295.1 GCA_943331855.1 Bordetella parapertussis | reverse complement strand
TTAAAAACGGAGGTTAACTTCCGGTAAATTGTGCCTTGCGTTTTTCTTTCCAGGCAAGCGCTCCTTCTTTGATGTCGTTCGATTTCTCTGAAATCGCAACTGCGCGGCGTATTTCACTATCGTCAAGCTGGCCTCGTGCAATCAGGTTCAAATGTTTCTTGATACCAAGCAATGAAAGCGGCGCCATACCAGCAAGTTGTTCACTTAAGGTGTCGACGCGTGCGCCAAGTTGTTCTGGTAAAACAAGTTCGGTCAAAAATCCCATGCTCAGCATTTCGTCGGCTTCGATTTTTTCGCTGGTCAAAAACAGTTTCTTCGCATTGTTTAGGCCTAAGCGTGTGATGTAACGCACCATACCGCCGGGATAAAAATGAAGGCCTAGCTTGGTGGCAGGCATAAACATGTTGGCGCTAGCGACCCCAACTCTAAAGTCACAGGCCAAACACAAGTCGGTGCCGCCGCCATACACGCCACCATTGACCGCAGCGATCGTGACCGGGCGGGCTTGCTCAATCAGATCAACCGTATCGCCGAAGTATGTGGATGAGGGTGCAGAGTCGGCTGCGAGTGACGAGATGTCATAGCCGCTACAAAAATATTTACCGTCGGCAATAAATCTTAAAACGAGAATCTCAGCGTTTGCGTTAACCGTATTCAAATGGCTTTTGATGACGTCTAAGTCGGCTGGGCTCAGACGGTTAGCGTAGGCGGGGTTGCGTAGGCGAATCGTGGCGATGTTCCCGGCTACGCTGAGTTCGGGAGTCGTCGGTTCAGTTGAGTTCGCGGTAACAGCCATAATTAAGCGCCTTGAATTGATGCAAAAATGACATTGTGCCTCTTTGCCGAGCTGGGCGCTGACGGGATCTGCTGCATAACCTAGGGGGCTCAGGTATGCTAACCCCCTCGCGTTGCTGAAAACGCGTCAAGCGGGCGCCTAGACGCCACTAAGAAAAGTTAAGGGTTGAGTCGACCCCGGAGACAGAAGTTGAAAGAGCGGATTTTACGATTGCTGCGTTTGGCCTTATTCAGCCTGTGCGGCATGCTTGCTTTGCTTACCCCAAGCATGGCGTATGCCTATCCCGAGCGCACCATTCGACTGGTTGTCCCCAATGCTGCCGGTGGAGGCACTGACGCGTTTGCCCGCGTGATGGCGCAAAAGCTGGGTGAAGCGCTGCAGCAAACGGTCGTGGTCGAGAATAAGCCAGGTGCTCAGGGTGGTATTGGTACGACCTACGGTGCAAAAGCGGCTCCGGATGGGTATACCTTGACGATCGGCTTTGTGAGCACCTTGGCCGTTAATCCCTTTGTCTACAGCGACATTGGTTATGAACCACTGAAAGATTTTGTGGCCGTTGCCATAGGCGTTAATCAGCCCTATCTTTTGGTGACGTATCCCAATGCGCCGTATCAAAATTTGAAAGGGTTTGCGCAGTTCGCAAAAGAGAAAAAAGGTGGTGCGACGTTCGCGTCGACCTCATCACAAACTGAGTTGATTGGGGTGTTGTTTCAAAACCTAATAGATACAAAAATGCTTTATATCCCCTACAAAAATGCGACGACTGCGGTGGTTGAATTGTCGCGCGGTGACATCGACGTGATGGTGGCAAGTCTGCCCTCGGCCATTCCGTTATTGGCAGCGGGCAAGCTTAAGGCGCTGGCGGTGACGGGGCATAAGCGGGTAGCCGCCTTGCCCAATGTACCCAGTGCATCCGAAGCAGGCTATCCAGACTTTGAGGCAAATGGTTGGTATGGCATCGTTGCCCCCAAGGGTACACCCGACGCAATCGTGCAATTGCTCAATCAACATATCAACAAGATTTTGGCGATGCCTGAGGTACAGCAGAACTTGACGGCCGCCGGTTTTGAAATTCAAACCGGAACCGCTGCAGAATTTGCGGCGTTGATTGAACGTGACTATCACCGTTGGGGTGCGGTCGCGCAAACACAGAAATCCATGAGGAAATAAAAATGACTACGACTCGTCGCGGCCCGTTGGCTAGATTTAAAGTGCTGGATCTGACACGCCTGCGATCGGGCCCGACGGCCGTACGACAGCTTGCCGATTGGGGTGCCGATGTGATCAAGATCGAAACACCAGAGGCGCTAGGTGTCAGCGATGGCTGGGGCGATAGTCGCTTGGGCCCCGATTTTCAAAATTTGCATCGAAACAAACGCAGCTTGACCTTGAATTTAAAAGAAGCTGAGGGCATTGCAATTTTTAAAAAGATGGCAGATCAGGCCGATGTGATTATCGAAAATTTTCGTCCAGACGTGAAGTTTAGATTGGGTATTGATTACGAGAGTCTGCGTAAAACGAATCCGGGTTTGGTCTTCGCAAGTATCTCTGGCTTTGGTCAGGATGGCCCCTATGCTAAGCGACCTGGCTACGATCAGATTGTGCAGGGTATGGGTGGCCTGATGGCGATTACGGGCTTGCCAGGACAGGGTCCGGTACGCGCTGGGATTGCCGTGGCCGACTCGGCGACGGGTTTGTTCTGTGCGTTGGGTGTGTTGACTGCATTGCTCGAGCGCGAAGAGTCGGGTCAGGGTCAGTGGGTGCAAACTTCCTTACTAGAATCCATGATCGGCATGCTAGATTTTCAGGCAGCGCGTTGGCTGATTAATAAAGAGATTCCCGAGCAGGCAGGAAACGATCATCCCACTTCGATTCCAACGGGCGTGTTTCCAACGTCGGATGGCCATATCAATATTGCGGGGGCCGGCGCGCAGCAGATGTGGGAGCGACTTTGCAAAGCGGTTGATGGTGAGTATTTGTTAGCAAAAGAAGAATATAAAACCGGCAAATTGCGTTCGACGAACCGCGTCGCACTAAACCAAGAGCTTGGTGCAATCACTAGTACGCGCTCCACGCAAGAATGGATCGAACGCTTTGAGGCAGCCAGCGTTGCCTGTGGCCCGATCTATCGCATGGACCAAGTGTTTGCAGACGCCCAGACGCGTCATTTAGGAATTGCGACGGCAGTGCATCATCCCGAACTCGGAGACATCGAAGTTGTGGGTCAACCGGTCGGCTTGTCACGGACACCAAGTGAAATTCGTACGGCCACGCCTGCGCGCGGCGGTGAAACCGACGAAGTGATGCGTGAATTTGGTTATAGCGATGCACAGATTGCCGATCTTCGAGCCAGACTTGTTATTTAAGCTAACTTAACTGAAATCGCTCAGGTCTTGGATTGTTCAACATACAGCCCGAATAGCGCGAAATTGAATATTGCGCAGGTTTGTTTTTAGTATTGAGGATTGCAATGGCAGCGTTACAAAAAATTTATTTGATTCATGCGGGCGATGTCTCGATGAAGCCCGCGCTCGCAAGTTTTGCGGCACTGTGGCCCGAAGCACGCGTTATGAATTTATTAGAAGATTCTTTGGTGTTGGATGTACGTGAAGCCGGTCGTTTGCCCGATTCGATCCCTAAGCGTTTTGATTTGTTGGGTCAGTATTGTGTGGCGGCAGAGGCGACGGCAATTTTGTTTACGTGTTCTGCTTTCGGTTCAACGATTGAAGGTTTAAAACTTAAACACGCTATTCCGATCTTAACGCCTAACGAAGCCTTATTTGAAGAGGTCATTGAGCGCGGAGGAAAAGTGGCGTTGTTGACGACCTTTGGTCCGTCGATCCCGGCGCTCACCGAAGAGCTTAATGAAATGCTGGCGCTGCGTGGGACCACACTTGAGGTTGATGCCATGTTGGTCGAGGGCGCCTTTGATGCGCTGATGGCAGGCGATCACGCGGGGCATGATCGAATCATTGCTGAAAAAGTGGCATCGCTTAAGGGCTATCACACAATTGTTTTCGGACAATTTTCGATGGCAACTGCTGCGGTACAAGCGCAAAAACTCGCTTCAGTTCCGGTGCTGACAACACCAGATTGTGCCGTGCGCAAACTTAAAAAAGTATTACTAGGAGCCTGACATGGTGTATGACGACTTTCAGTTTTTAAAATTTGATCGTCCAGAGGATGGTG
>CALQNE010000294.1 GCA_943331855.1 Bordetella parapertussis | reverse complement strand
TAGGCCTTCAAGCGGTAGCGGTGCAGACATCAGAATCCTTTGTATTCAATTCAATTCAGTCAGGCGCTTGTTATACCATTGAGGCTGCCCTTCATTCTTGTGGTTTAGAGCGAGGTTCTTTTATGCAGCGCAGCATTGTGGTCAAAAAGGTCGATTACCTTGATTCGATCGATCGGTCGGCGCTCATCGCGATGCTTGATATGTACGCCTGCGATCCCATGGGCGGTGGCGAGCCCTTAGCCCTCGAGGTGAAGTCCCGTTTGTGCGACGATTTAGCCAAGGTACCTGGCGCGGTGAGTTGGCTGGCTTGGCTGGATCAGCAACCGATTGGTCTGCTCAATGCGATGCCGGGCTATTCAACCTTTAAGGCTCGACCGCTCATGAATGTGCATGACATTGCGGTTGATCCCGGACAACGGGGTCGGGGCGTGGGCCGCGCGCTTCTGCAGGCACTTGAAGACCATGCAAAAGACTTGGGTTGTTGCAAGTTAACGCTCGAGGTATTAAGCGGAAACGGCGTGGCCAAGCAGGCGTATGCCCGCTTTGGCTTTGAGCAATACGCGCTCGGCGCCGCAACGGGTCAGGCTCTTTTTATGCAAAAGCCGCTCTGAGCTACTAAAACGACGCAACAGCTCCATTTGAACGGGGATCAAAGCCGCCTTCAAGTACGCCGTTTGCATGGCGAAGAAGCATACCCGCATGACCGACCCCTTCGTCCCAGGCGCCGATCGTCTCCACCTCATGGCCGAGTAATCGCAGTTGATCGATCGTATTCGCGCTGAAGCGACTCTCAAGCTTAAGCGAATCGCTTGATTGTCCCCATGTGCGGCCCAACAACCAGCGCGGCCGCTCGATGGCTTGCTGTGGGTGATCACCAAAGCGTGTCACGCGATTAAAGATGGTTGCTTGCGTTTGTGGTTGACCATCGCCGCCCATCGCTCCGTAGACCATGATTGACCCGTCTGAACGCTGCGCCAATGCCGGATTTAAGGTGTGGAAAGGTTTTTTGCCGGGTTCCAGTGTGTTGATGTGTGCCGGATTGAGGGAAAAACTGCAGCCCCGGTTTTGCCAGTTCACACCTGAATTTGGTAAGACGACGCCTGAACCAAACTCATGATAAATGCTTTGTATGAAAGAGACCGCGATACCTGACTGATCGATGGTTCCCATCCAGATCGTATCTCCGGGCGAGGTTTTTTGCCCCCAAGCTGCAGCGCGGGTGGTATCGAGCCGGGCAGCGAGGGCGTCAATCCGTGCCGGTGTTAATAAGTCTTGTGGTGCAATCGACATGAAGGCGGGATCGGTGAGGTACTGGTCTCGAACGCTAAAGGCCAGTTTCGTCGCTTCAACCTGGGCGTGCACAAATGCTGCACCTTCGGGATCGTGGTCCCAGCCCTGAATGCGGTCCATGATGCCTAAAATTAACAAAGACAAGAGGCCTTGCGAGGGTGGGACCATATTGAATAACTGACCGTGCCCAATCGAAGTGTGCAGTGGGTCAACCAGTTTTGCTTGGTGAGCCTTGAGATCGGCAAGCGTGAGTGGGCTGCCAACTTGAGCCAGCTCTGCCGCTAGCATTTTGGCTAGTTTGCCTCGATAAAAAGTGTCGCAGCCCTCTTTAGCAATCAGTGCCAGGGTTGCCGCAAGTTTGGGTTGTTTAAAAATACTGGCCTGCACAGGAACCTTGCCGTCGGGTAAGAAGGTGCTTGCAAAACCGTGGTGTGCTTCAAGTTCGCTTCGCTTTAAGGCGGTGCAGGCGGCTTGGCTTTGGGTGACTGCAATGCCCTGATTCGCAAAATAAATAGCATCAGCTAACAGGCGTGAGAGCGGCAGCTTGCCGTTTAAATGTCGTTTGGAGAGTTGTTGAGCGGCACCCCAGCCAGAGATCGTGCCCGCAACGGTTAAGGCGGCGACGCCCCCTCGAAACGGGATGTTTTGAGTGAGGCCGCGTGCAGCGTACCAGTCGCGCGAGGCGGCCTGTGCGCTACGTCCGCTCGCATCGATCCCTCCGGGGCGATTATTGGGGCCGTTGATCACCCAAAAGCCATCGCCACCAATCGAGTTCATGTGGGGGTAGACCACCGCGATCGTGGCGGCTGAAGCAATCATGGCTTCAAGGGCGTTCCCGCCCTCGCGTAGAACTGAAATAGCCGATTCGGCCGCGAGTGAATGCGGGGCAACGGCAATGCCGCGCATACCAAAAACAGATTGGGTCACCATTATCTCCTGAGAGTCATGGTGCCATCATACCCAACCTAAGCCTCCGGTAGAGTAGACTGGCTTATGGTTATTGCGATATGGTTGTAGGCAAAGCGGTAAGATAAGCCCTTAATTTTGAGACTAAGAGTTAAAGAGCATGAGCGCCTCCCAGCAAGACAAAGGTACCCCAATCTCGGTGGTGATTCGCGATCGACTGAAAGCGTCGCGTAAGCGCTTCCATGCCAACGATAATATTGCCGACTTTATCGAGCCAGGTGAGCTCGCGTTGTTGCTCGACGAGATCGAAACCAAAATGAAAGGGGTGCTCGAAAGTTTGGTGATTGATACCGAGGCGGATCACAACACAAACGACACAGCGCGACGCGTCGCAAAAATGTATTTACATGAAGTGTTCGGCGGACGTTATGCCGTCCAGCCCAAGATCACTGAGTTTCCAAATGTCGAGCATCTCAACGAGTTGATGATCGTTGGGCCGATCACCGTTCGTAGTGCATGCAGTCATCATTTTTGCCCTGTGATGGGTAAAGTCTGGATTGGCATCATGCCCAATGAACACACCAATGTGATTGGCCTGTCAAAGTATGTTCGTCTAGCCGACTGGATTATGAGTCGGCCCCAGATTCAAGAAGAAGCGGTCGTGCAATTGGCAGATCTGATTCAAGAAAAAACGCAACCCGACGGTTTGGCAGTCGTGATGAATGCAACCCATTACTGCATGTCGTGGCGCGGTGTCAAAGATCCGGATAGCCGCATGATTAATTCAGTGATGCGTGGTGCTTTTTTAAAAGACGCAAACTTGCGTCGTGAGTTTTTGTCTCTGATTCGTCGAGAGGATTAATTATGTTAGTACGCCTGCTATACGTGAGTCGCGCGGTTGAGCCTGAATTGCCCACAGCGACCCAATCGATCCTGGACTCTGCGCGTAAGTACAACCTCGCCAACGGCATCACCGGCATACTTTGTTACGGTGGCGGACTTTACTTGCAAGCGGTCGAGGGCGGGCGTGCGCAGGTCAATGCCTTGTATGGATACATCGTGCGCGATGAGCGCCATAAAGATGTGATGCTGCTCGATTATCAAGAAATCACAGAACGCCGTTTTGGTGGGTGGACCATGGGCCAAGTTAATTTGGCCAAGCTCAACACTTCGATTGTTTTGAAATATTCTGAAAAACCCGAGCTTGACCCCTATTCGGTATCGGGCGTTGTCTCTTTGGCGTTACTCGAAGAGCTTATGCTCACGGCATCCATTATTGGCCGAGCTTAATCGGCACCGCTGGCCAGATGATTTAAATAAGGTGACGCCGCTATGAATAATCAAGATCACTCGCTTTCTGTCCGACTGCTGCTGAATGTGGGTCACGGGCTTGACCATATGTTCTTATTGATCTTTGCCGCGTCGGTGGGTGTGATCGCAAGCGACTTTGGTTTTCAAAGTTGGGAAGATCTCATGCCCTATGGTGTGGGGGCTTTTGTCTTGTTTGGTTTGGGCTCGATTCCGTCTGGTCGCTTGGGCGATCTGTGGGGACGGCGCCGCATGATGATTGTCTTTTTTGTTGGGATGGGGTTTGCGACTCTGCTGACTGCGTTGACGCAAAATGCCTGGCAAATGGCCGCAGCACTGACGCTCGTGGGTGCCTTTGCCTCGATCTATCATCCAGTAGGGATTCCTATGTTGGTTCAGAAGTCAGAGAATCCTGGTCTGGCGATCGGGGTCAATGGCTTAGCCGGTAATCTGGGGGTGGCCTTAGCTGCGATGCTCACCGGGTTCTTGATTAAATGGATTGGCTGGCGTGCAGCCTTCGCGATTCCAGCAATCT
>CALQNE010000293.1 GCA_943331855.1 Bordetella parapertussis | reverse complement strand
TTACAACGCTGTGGGCCGCTTTTTATTTTCGTCGTTGCAATCGCTAACAATTCAGTTACCAAAGATACGACTTACGCGTATTTTTTCGAATAGAAAAGCCTCACAATTATGGTTAATATTTTGTGATGGAAAAACGCGTGCTCACACTTGAATTGGTCGTCGAACAAAACACCAAAATGGTCGAGCGCCTTGATCGCTCGATGGCGCAGCTTACCCAAGCCATGGCTGATTTGCGGGTGGAAATGGGGAAGGGCTCTGCAGAATTACGCCGAGAGATGGCTGCTGATCACGAAAAACTACAAAATAAAATCACAACAGTCCAAGCAGACATGCGTCTAGAAATGATCGCTAGCTTTGCTGAGGAACGAAAGTACGGCGATAAAAAATTCTTCTGGTTGTTATCTGCGCACTTCAGCACATTTATTGCGATCGTGGGTTTGTTGGTCAAATACTAGTATAGAGGCTTAAGTGAAGTAGTCCCAAGTTCGCCTGCGCTTCAAGCCTACAGCCCTTCACCCGGCACCTCGTGATACGCTTGCGCTCAACAAGTTTGGTCACGGGTTAATGTTTTTAAATATCTTAAACACAACAAATGAATATCAACGCTGATTACAGTACTCGGGTCGCGGTCAATCACCATGATCTGCCGTGGATTCCTAGCCCCGAAGCAGGGGTAGATAGGCGTATGCTTGAGCGCTTAGGTGGCGAAGTGGCAAAAGCAACGTCTATTGTTCGTTATCAGCCGGGATCCAAGTTTCAGGCTCACACCCATGAGTTCGGTGAAGAGATATTCGTTTTAGATGGGACGTTTAGCGATGAAACAGGCGACTATACCGCCGGTACCTATCTCATGAGTCCTCCTGGTTCTTCTCATGCACCCTTTAGCGATTCAGGCTGTACGCTTTTTGTGAAGTTGCGGCATCCTGGCCCGGATCAAGTCGAGCGTGAAGTCATTGATACGAAAACAGCCCCTTGGTTTCAAGGGATGGTGGCAGGCCTGACTGTCATGCCCTTAATGAGGCAGGGCAGTGGATCCACGTTAGTTCGCTGGGCACCGCAAACGTATTTCAACCCTCATAGGCATTTTGGCGGAGAAGAAATCTTTGTAGTTGATGGCGTGTTTGAAGATGAGCATGGTCGCTACCCAGCAGGCACCTGGCTCAGAAGCCCCCATATGAGCCAACATCAACCTTTTAGCAAAGAGGGCTGTACGATCTTTGTTAAGACAGGGCATCTGTTGATATAGGGTGAACTTGTTGACGGTGTTGAGCCGCATCTCGGTTCTGGCGCAAAGCGTGGTGACAACATCATAAAACGTCAGCAATAAAAAAGACGCGCGAGCAATGCCGCGCGTCTTTTTGTTGCTAAGTGCTTAGCAGCTTAGTTTCTGCCTAGTGCTGACTTTACGCGAGCTAAAAAGGCGTCACCATCAAAGCCTACTTCTTTGGCACGAGCAAGCCAAGCGTCAAAGGTGGGTTTGACAAATTTTGGATCAAATAAACGTGCGCGTTCTGAAGCAGGCGCTACCCATAATACGGCGCCATTTTTTTTCATATTGTCGTACGCGTCCTCAGTAAATTTGCTTTGTGTTTCTAGCGCTTCTTTTTGCACCAGCAACATTTCAGCTTTTACTTTGGTTTGTAGATCAGCAGGCAACTTATTCCACACATCTTCGTTGATCAATACGGCCCAACCATTAATCGGACCTAAGCTCCAGTTCTGCACGTTCTTTGCAACACGCCAGTACTCTTGACCGTTACCGTAACAAGCCGAAGTAAACAAACCGTCGATCACGCCGCGCTCAAGCGAAGGCATGACTTCGGGTAGTGCCAGCGGGACAGGCTTGGCGCCGAGCGCGTTCATTAATACAGCAGTCTGGGGGTTGTGGACGCGTAGGCGTTTGTTACGAAAATCCTCTAGCGTGTGGATAGGCGTCTTTGAGAAAAGCGCTTGTGTACACCAGGCGCCTTCAGCCAACACAATTGACTTATAGCGCTCTTTCCAAATCTTTTGCGTATCGGCAAACCAGAAGGCTTCGCCTACCTTTTTGTAGTCGTCCATGCCTTCGATGAGGCCGGGCAGGTTAAAAATACCAAAGCGCGGTTCTTCGGCGGTCAAGTAGGTGTGTAGACCTGCGGACATTTCTACTCGACCCTCACGCACGGCCGAGACGATTTGTGTACCGGGTACCAGTGAATCACTGATGTTGATCTTGACGCGTCCATCCGTCGCTTTGGCAATACGTGCAGGAATCGTTTGCACCACAACCGTGTATGGGTCTGTTGGGGCGGAAATGACAGCCAAATTAAATTCAAAGTTTTGCGCTTGCGCTACGCTGCAAAGCAGCATTAACGCTAGGGCGGATTTTTTCAATACATTTTTCACTTGCATGAAGAGTCTCCTTAGGTGTTGAATGGACTTATTA
The DNA here is from genome assembly GCA_943331855.1 of Bordetella parapertussis. GTDB lineage: Bacteria > Pseudomonadota > Gammaproteobacteria > Burkholderiales > Burkholderiaceae_B > Zwartia > Zwartia parapertussis_H. Next base: position 1,634 of record CALQNE010000293.1, on the reverse strand, counting down.
TTCTTGATATCGCTTAAGTTCACCACAAATGATCGAATCTAACAAGAGATTTGACGAATACATAAATATCTGAGAGGTAGACATGAGTACGATGGCCAAACGTCCGATGCTGGCAGTGTTCGCGGATCAGGCAGGGAGGTTCTCTGCAATGGTGAGCGGCCTAGGTCTCTTGGCGATCGCAGGAATTATTTGTTGGGAAGTGTTTGCGCGCTACGTGCTGAACGAGCCGACCACGTGGGTGACTGAGATCGCAACCTATATTCTGGTTGGCGTGTCCTTTTTAGGCTTAGCGGCGGCACAGCGTGCGCGGGCCCATATCTACGTCGAGCTCTTAGTCGACAGATTGTCTAGTAAGCGTCAGCAAGATTTTCTTGTCTACGCAAATTGGATCGCAGTATTTTTTGTGCTGTTTTGCTGCTGGCAGACTGGGATATTCATCTTTGGCGAATATGTCAATGGCACCCGTGACTGGGGATTACTCTCTACGCCGCAGTGGATCCCCGAGATGCCCATTCTGATTGGGTTTGTATTGTTTGGCGTTTCCCTGCTGGGCGAGAATCTTGACGCGCAGGCTGAACGAACGGCGGCGCGTTCTGGGCTAGCCGTTCTTCTGTTAGCTGGTTTAGTTGTGGGCTTGTTACTGTGTGGTCGTCAGCTTGTGATGATTCAAGGTACGCGCCTCGATTGGGGCACGCTTCAGATTTGTGCTGTGACAATTTTGCTGATTGCCGTCTTGAGTGGCGTGCGTATGGCGCTCGCTGTGGCAGCGACGATTGGTGGCTTGGTTTTACTACTTTGGTTTGCGCGCACAGCACCTATTTTAGTGACTGGCGCTTTACTGTCCTTGTCTATTTTGGGGCTCATGCTAGCGGGGGTCCGTATTGCGATGGCTCTTGGTGTGGTGGGTGTCATTGGTTTATATGTGTTGCTTCCCAAGCCACAGCTACTGACTATTGCAGAACGCGCTTGGAGCAGTGTGAATTCCTTCACGCTCACCGCGGTCCCGATGTTTGTATTAATGAGCACCTTGCTGATGCAAAGTGGTGTGACCAGCAGAATGTTTGATTCACTCGTACGCTGGTTTGGTCGTACGCCTGGTGGCTTAGCTCATGCCAGTGTAGGGGCTTCAGCGATTTTTGCGGCGGTGTCGGGCTCAAGCGTCGCAACCGCGGCAACACTTGGTCGCGTGGCGTGCCCCGACATGATTAAGCGGGGGTATAGCGCTAAGCTCACTTATGGTGTGACGGCTGCCGGCGCAACGCTTGGGATCATGATTCCACCGAGCATCCCGATGATTATTTACGGCAGCACCGTGGGTGCGCCCGTGAATGTATTATTTATTGCAGGGATCGTGCCCGGGCTATTGTTGGCGGGCATGTTTATGGTCACCGCGTACATTTGGTCTAAATCCATTCCAGGCTCAGCGCCACCAGGGCGTCGGTATTCCTGGCAAGAGAAGTTTTCTTCGATCGGTAATATCTTGCCCTTCTTGTCGGTGATTGGCGCGGTCTTGGGTTCGCTCTATGCGGGCATCGCGACACCCACAGAGGCCGGTGCGCTCGGTGCGGCAATGGCTGCAGCGCTTTGTGTGGTGTACCGACGCTTTAGCTGGAAGATGCTGTACGAAACGGCAG
>CALQNE010000292.1 GCA_943331855.1 Bordetella parapertussis | reverse complement strand
TTTCAATTTGTCGTGCTGGTATGGTTGCAAATGGAGCTGGCGGCGCACAGCCTAGAAGTGCACAGCAAAAGACCCCACTCAGTATGAAATGTAGCGTTTTCATTTCAGCGCCTCTTGTCGTTCATACAATAACTGCTCGAATACTAGCATTTTAGATCGATATTTTTCTTCGCCCGACCGATAGGGTAATCCTCCCTTCTTTTAGGGACAAGGTCAGTTAGCAAGCTCCCGCACGTTGTGCGCCGAAGGTTGCTTGTTTCTCAGTAAACTTCGCGCCTGCGCGAGACGAAAGTTGTTCAATCAGGCCTCTGCATGAAAACCCCATCATCTTGAGGTATTGCTGTGCCGATTTCACAGCTTCTTGATTCCAGTCGACGCTCAGGCTGTCAACTGCTTTGGTCGCGTCATTGACGTTAAAGCCGTTTCCAGCCTGAGACGAAAGCTGTTCGATCAACCCATCACGCGAGAATGCGCTAATGCTGAGATATGACTGTGCGGCCCTGACTGCATTTTTTTGTGGCCCTGTCAAACTTTGAACTGCGTTGTTTGTGTTGGGCTTACTTGGCGCTGGCGCTGTGCTCTGTGCTGCGGGTGCAGGTGGTGCAGCCAATGCAGTCGAGTTACCAGCAAGGGTTTCAAGTTCTTTAGCTCGAGTGGCGGTGGCTGACATGAAACAGTCATTGGCATTGACTGTCGCCATTGTTCCCCCCTCGGGGTCATCATAGAACTCACAGTTTTCATCACGGTAAGTAACCCATGCGTCCTGGGCAAGTTGCAGTTGCTTTTTACGCTGCTCAGGCAGCTGATTTGTAAGTTCTTTGTACGCTCTGTTCAAGCGGCCGCTCTGACGTTTTGATTCGGCTTCGAGGCAATCAATCATATTGCTCGTGACTCCGTTCGATTTGTCCATACAGTTAGAAAACTGTTTGGTTAAGCCAATGTCTTGAGCGGCTGCAAACTGAGATACACAGGCTAGCGTTAAAACCAGAATTAAATTTTTAGCTGAAGTCAAAACACACCTCATTTTTCGAATTGGAATAAATAGCTTCGTATTGATTTTTTAGGCTCACGAATAGAGCCGCTTGTGTAAGACAATAAATGAGCACCTTAACAAAAAAAGTAGACTTCAAAATCAACTCGTCTGGAGCTCAAAGAATAATGACGTTCAACGTGTCTTCGCGAGTTTATTAATGCGACTCAGCAACATTTTGAAAATTCCGTCGTTCGGCAATAAAGGCCTCAACGACAATAGGATCATATGAGGTGCCGCTATTCGTAATAATTTCGCTATACGCCTCTTCTATGGTCCAGCCTTTCTTATAAGGTCGGTCGCTAATCAACGCATCAAACACATCAGCCACCGCCATAATACGAGCCTCAATTGGTATGTCTTCACCTTGTAGATTTCTGGGATAGCCTGAGCCATCCCATTTCTCATGGTGAGAGCCCGCTACTTTAATGGCCGTTGAAATTAACGCCATCTCAATCTCTTCTGACTGAGTTGCTGCCAAGATAGACTCGCCTATCATTGGGTGGCTATTTGCTAACTCTCTTTCTTCTTTTGTGAATCGCCCTTGTTTGTTGAGGATGTGATCGGGTATGCCGACCTTACCCAGGTCATGTAGTGGCGCAACCTTCACTAATCTCTCAATGTGCTCTGCAGTTAGCGTCTGACAATGATGCCCCATGCTTTTGAGGCGATTTGCTAAGAGGCCAACATATTTTTGAGTGCGCATGATATGGCTGCCAGTCTCATTATCTTTGGCCTTTGCCATAGCATTTAGAGCGGTCAGCATTTGATTTTCTCGAATAACAATCGTATGTTTAGCAGACTCTAAATTAAGAAGATAGTTCGTCATTGGCTTGGCCACTGTCCATTTCACAACTGGGATAGTAATGAGCGTAAGCAAAATCACATCCAACACTACAGAGCCTAGGTGAGATAGCCCTTCAAAGACAGGTAATACAAGCATAATCAAGGCTTCACCCAGACAAATACTGGCAACTAAAACAAAATTCAGTCTTTTAATTGGGTTGTATTTTTTAGTCATTGATCCACCTTATTCGATACTTGGGCCAAAAAACCAATAGGCGATATCTATTATTCGGATATTACGCCTCTTTATTGGCTATGCAGGCAGACAAGTACTTTTCGGCTGGGCGCTGTCTGGGTAGCTGTTCAGCAAGCAGACACGTTGGGTGTACTGGTGTTGTCTGAGACAGATGATGCCTTCTGCTCAGGGACTTTCCATCACTTGTGTCAGGTGTACGCATTCCAGCGTGGGTTGCGGTGATTAATTTAAGCAGTCCGCCTTCTCTAAGTTCAAGAGGCTTGTTTTTCTCTCTAAGCCACCTGCATAGCCCGTCAGGCTACCGTTCGCACCAATGATTCGATGGCATGGGACCACGATGCTCCAGGGGTTTTTTCCGATCGCAGCGCCTACGGCACGCACTGCCTGCGGGTTTTTGATCCGCTTCGCCAATTCGCCGTAGCTGGTTGTTTGTCCAAAGGGAATCAGCCGTAGTTCTCGCCAAACCGATTGTTGAAACTCGGTTCCCCAGGGAGTTGAAAGAGGGGCTTTAAATTCACGCAGAGTGCCTTCGAAATAAGATTGAATTTCGCTAGCGCACTGGTCTAACCATTTTTGAGAGCGCACCGCTTGCCAATGCGTTATGTCTGGGTGATGTCGTTGATTCTCAAACCATAGTCCCTTGATCCCGTCATCACTGGCTGCGATGAGGATCTGACCGAGGGGTGAGCTTATGCGCTTGTATTGATATGTCATCAAGATGGTCCATGCCAAAGATTCTTATTTAGTTGATTTAAAACCTTTTCTATTCGCTCAGCTTGGTCGCTGGTCACCGCTTAGTCGAGCTTGGTGCTCGTCCGTTTAAGGATGACAGAATAAAAATCACTTTCCTCGGCGAGCATGGTGCTGAGCTCCTTCGGGGAGCTCACAGAGACGTCCATCGCCAGACTTTCAATCTTCTTCTGAATGTGGCCATCTTTTTGTATCTCAGCCAAAGCGCGATTGAGTTTGGCGACAACGTCGGGTGGCGTGTTGGTTGGAGCGAACATAGCCGTCCAGGTTCGGATACCAAAATTCGGCACGCCACCTTCTGCAACGGTAGGAATATTATTCAAGGTACTACTGCGCTCGGGTCCTGTGGTCGCGATGAGTTTGATTCGACCGTCTTTGACCTGCTCCATCATATTGCCTACTAAGGATGTGATCATGACATCGACGCGTCCCGCAACGAGATCATTGAGTGCTACACCGGCACCCTTATAGGGGATGTGGAGCATGTTGATCTTGGCGGCATCGTTTAGCGCCTCTGCGGCTAAATGCTGAGCCGAGCCGTTTCCTGAGGACGCAAAATTCACCTTACCTGGGTTGGCTTTTGCATACTTGACCAGATCACTCACACTATTGATCCCAATACTTGCGGAAACTAAGACGCCCATGGATTGGGTAGTCGCTAACGAGACGGGTTGAAGGTCTTTCAGAACGTCATAGGTCGGGTTCTTATGCAAGAGCGGTGTGATCACAGTGGCGGGCGTTCCCCAAAACAGGGTGTAGCCGTCCGGCGGCGCTTTAATGACTGACTCCGTGCCAATGAGTGTGCCAGCGCCAGCGCGGTTTTCGACCAAAACAGGCTGACCAAGCTTAGTGCTAAGTTCCTGGGCAAAAAATCGAGCCACAATATCGGTAGGCCCGCCCGGCGCATAGGCCACGACGATGCGAATGGGTTTGTTGGGATAGTCTGGGCTGGCAGAGGCTTGCTGAGCGGCCCAAAGCGGCAAAATTGCTAGCGCGGCGCGGATGATTATTTTTTGAATGTTCATACTGGTCTCCTGTGTAGGGCATTGTACGGAATGTCTCGGGCTACGGTTCAGGCAAACACTGAGCCTTGCTGGAGCGTCGCTGATCCATAGCTGGGTTTGAGCGTTATGCTTGACAGCGCCAGCTGAATCGAACTGCTGGCACGAGTTTTGATATGCTTATCTAATTGACTTTTAGCCTTACCTGACTTAGGTCAAGCAGTTGCTAAAGACGTAG
>CALQNE010000291.1 GCA_943331855.1 Bordetella parapertussis | reverse complement strand
TTGCTAAAGCCCGTGTCTGGCGCTTTTTGCATCTGTTCAGCATTTGCCGACCGCATTTTCAAGATGCCGTCTAAGGCCCAAATCTGAAAAGCTAATTCTTGCTCGTAGGGTAATCTACCGTAGGGATCAAGATCAACGACCTGTGCCAAATCAATCGTGCTTGCAGAAGTAGATTTTTGCCTATTAAAGGTGAGTGGATGTTCTTGCTCTTCGTGATTGATCTGTCCTTCAAGTAAGCGGACCGAAAGCGCAAGTTGACCGTCTAGTAACTCGTCAGCTTCATGCAAGCCTTTGTCGTAAGCAAACCATGCGACCGCGAGCCACACCAGTACGAATGCAAACGCAAGGGTCAGTACTAGGTTTAATCGAAGCGAATTCGCCTTAAGCCTCGCCCGCCTCGTCATTTAGGGCCCACGACGTAACCCATCCCGCGTACAGTCCGAATCAAATCAGCCCCCAGTTTTTTGCGCAGATGGTGAATATGAACCTCAACCGCATTGCTCTCAACCTCTTCGCCCCAGCCGTATAGGGTCTGTTCAAGATCGCCGCGTGCTCGCACATGATTTTGATGGCTGAGTAAATCGTAGAGTAGGGCGTATTCTTTGGATGAAAGCGTGATCTGTTCTTGATTTAAAAATACGCGTCGAGCAGTGGCATCAAGCGTGACGGCGCCATAGGTCAGTTCGGTCGAGCCTGAGGCCACCGAACGTCTTAACAACGCGCGGATTCTTGCCTGAAGCTCAGGCAGATCAAACGGTTTGGTGAGATAGTCATCGGCGCCGGCATCAAGCCCAGCAATTTTTTCTTGGCGGCTGTCGCGAGCGGTCAGAATTAAGACGGGGATGGCGTTCTTTTTTTGCCGGATAGTCTTGAGCAGGCTCAAGCCATCAAGTTTGGGCAAGCTTAAATCGAGCACGCAGGCGCAATAGCTTTCGTGCTCAAGTGCAAACAGAGCCTGTTGCCCATCTTGAACCCAGTCCACCGCGTATCCCGCCATTTTGAATGCCGCTTGGATTCCTTCACCCAACAGCGCATCATCTTCGGCCAATAGCAGTCGCATTGTTATTCCCTTGGAAAAACATTCAAGCTGTGGTTGCGACGTGCCGCCAGCTTCTTTCGGCAGCTAGACCTTTGCCGGAGATTGACACGACGCAGCGAGCAGACTGCGCGTAAACTGCTGACTGTGTTCATCCGAACAAACACCGCAACAGTCAACGTATCGGGCGAGTCGTCCGCTTACTCTGATTAAAACAAGCATCGTCCATGGCCCGCCGAACTTGATGCCCGAACCACAGTATCCCACAGTACTGAAGAACTCTATGGTCTTGAAAGAATCTTGGCTCTGTGAGGCGCTTCGTCTAAAAGAGACGCAATGGGGGCAGCTTGACGATCGTGCCGCTTCTTTGCGTGCCGCGCGCGAACCCACTGCGGCGCGGCAAATCGCTGTGCGCGCCAATCTGCTGGGAGAAACGTCGGGTGTTGCGCTGGCACTTGGGCGGGTGCAATCTGGACTTTGGATCGCCTTCAGCGTTTTGTTGGGGGTTGCCGTGTTGGCGGGCAGTAGCGCTGCCTTGGCGGCTCTGGGTACGGGGCTTCATTCGGTGAATGTGGTGTCGGCACTCGTGGTGTTGCTAGGTGTCAATCTCGTGAGCCTGGCTTTCTGGCTACTGAGCCTGTTTATTGGAGTTGGCTCTGGCGGTGGGCTTGCGCTGGGTTGGCAATGGTTGGGTCGCAAACTTGCAACGGGGCCCGAGCTCGCATTGGCGGGGCAAGCTTGGTGGTCGATCTGGCAGCAGGCCGGTGGGCTGCGCTGGGTGCTGAGTAGTGTGACGCACGCCTGTTGGCTCGTGGTCAGCCTAACAATGCTGGTGGTGCTGTCTTTTACGCTGTCGACCCGGCACTTTAGTTTTGCCTGGGAGACAACGCTGTTATCGGCAGACAGCTTTATCGCCTTAACGCAGTTTTTGGGGGCCGTGCCGCAATGGTTTGGCTTTGTGATCCCTGATAGTGACACCGTACGCGCAAGTGGTCACTTATCAACAAACTCGGTGCAGGCTCAGGCACTATGGGCGAATTGGCTCTTGGGGGCGTTGATTTGCTACGGGCTCATACCGAGGGCCTTGCTGTTCATCACCAGCCTGCTCATGGTGGCGCGAGTGTTGCCTCGTACCCAACCACAATTAACGTCGCCCTACTATCAGTCCCTGCTTGCAAAAATGCAGCCCGCAGCCTTATCACCTGAGGGGCTGCCGCCCCCTGCGGTAACGCCTCGCTATGCGCCCCCGGGCAAAGGCGCTAATAGTGCGACGTATGCAATGATCACTGGCATTGAACTAGAAGGCGAGTGGCCACCGTTGGGGTTAGGTAGCGCCATTGTGCACACCGTCATGATTGAGTCGCGCGACACCCGAAATATGGCTCTGGGTCATGTGACGCAGCTCAACCCTCGGCGTCTGGTGATCGCCTGCGATGCGCGGCACACGCCAGACAGAGGGACACTGCGTTTGATTGCTGAGTTATCGTCCTATGCGGGCAAGACTCTCGTCTGGCTACAAGCGCCTAAGGGTTCCGATAGCCGTATGCAGGTTTGGAAAGATCAACTGCACGCAGCGACCAAGGTCGAGTTATTCGCCACGCCCTTGCTTGCCCCTGTTGCAGAATGGTTAGGTCGCAGAGATGAGTAATCGTTTAAATACCCTGCAACTGGCGGTGGTTGGGCATACCAACACAGGCAAAACTTCGTTGCTGCGCTCGCTCACCCGTGATGTCAATTTTGGTGAAGTCGCCGATGCACCAGGAACAACCAAGCAGGTGCAGGGCGCACAAGTCAAGCTAGAAGGTACCCCTGTGATGGTGTTGTTTGACACCCCCGGTATTGAAGACAGCATGGGCTTGCTCGACTACCTTGAGCAGCTCTCTCGCCCGGGCGATCGACTCGATGGCCCAGGGCGGCTTGAACTATTTTTACAAGGGCCCGAAGCTTCTGGGCGCTATGAGCAAGAAGCACGCGTGCTGAGTAAGCTGCTCAACTGTCAGGCGGGGCTGTATGTCATTGATGTACGCGAACCGGTGCTCGCAAAACATAAAGACGAGCTCGTGATTCTTGCCAGTTGTGGTCGTCCCTTGCTCCCCATCTTAAATTTTGTGGCAAGCACGGCATCGCGTGCTGTGCAGTGGCGCGAAACACTGTCGCGCTTGGGGTTGCACACCTGCGTAGAGTTTGACAGTGTGAGCCCGCCACTTGACGGCGAAGAAACTTTATATCGAACGCTCTCGATTCTTTTGCCTTCGCATCAGATAATCTTGACTGGACTGCAGCTGCAATCCGCCAAACAGAAAGTCGCACGTCGCGTTGCGGGGATGACACTAATCGCAGGGCTGCTTATTGACCTTGCCGCGTTGCGTACGCCCGCAAGTACGGTGCCCGAACTGCTAGAGCAGGCGATTGTTCTACAGCAGGCAGTCGTCAGGCAGCGGGAACAGGCTTGTGTGCAAGCGCTGCTATTACTGTTTCAATTTAGAGAGGATGATTATCTTGCGCATCCGTTACCGCTGACGGAGGCTGGCTTGAGCGTTGATGTGTTTAACCCAGAGGCTCTCAAGGATATTGCCGCACACACAGGCGGTGGGCTTGGTGCAGGGATGATTGCTGGAGCTGTCGCAGATGTCTTAAGTGCTGGTCTGACCCTGGGGACTGGCATGCTCATCGGCGCAGTGGCAGGCGGCGCGGCCTTGGGTGTTGGTAGATTTGGCACACGTATGCTGAGCCATATCCGAGGCTTTCGTGAACTGACGGTGGCTGATGAAATTTTGCAGTTTGTCAGGCTGCGCCAAGGGCAACTGCTCGAAGCGCTCGAACGCCGAGGTCACGCCTCGGTTGCAAAAATTGACGTGACAGAGGCAACGACTCAAATCACAGGTGTGCTGGCCACTTTACCAAAGCCCTTGCTCAGCGCACGCGCACACCCCGAGTGGTCGGCGGTTGGCGATCGTTTTCAAGACACCCCAGCGCGGCAGAAGGCGATTCTTGCGCTCGTTGAACTTCGGGTGAGTTGCTAGGTGGTT
>CALQNE010000290.1 GCA_943331855.1 Bordetella parapertussis | reverse complement strand
TCTATTTTCATCAAGCGCTTTGTAATAATCTAAAAGTACGCGATGATTCTGAGCATAGGTATCGCCAATACGACTAATGGCTGAAACGCCAAGCGCAATCAGATCGCAGTCCGCCTGTGTCGCATATCCCTGAAAATTTCGCTGTAAGGTGCCTTCTTCAAGCGCAAGCGCCAGATCATCTTCTGGCAGAGCAAAATGATCCATTCCAATGTATACATAGCCTGCAGCGAGTAGTGTCGTTACGGCAAGCTGCAGCATGGCAAGCTTGATTGTGGCGTTGGGTAAGTCGTCAGTTTCGATACGGCGCTGCGGAATAAAGCGCTCGGGCAGATGCGCGTAACTATAAAGTGCAATGCGTTCTGGGCGCCATTGCAATACAGTATTCAGCGTGGCCTGCATTGTGCTGACAGACTGTTTGGGTAGGCCGTAGATTAAATCCAGATTAATTGAGCGGTAGCCAAGTGCGCGTCCGCGTTCAAGTGCGTCTTGCGTGAGTGCGGCAGGCTGGATGCGATTGACGGCCTTTTGCACGTGTGGATCCAGATCTTGCACGCCGATGCTCATTCGATTGAAGCCATACCCGGCCAGCAACTCAAGCGTACCTTCATTGAGTCGACGCGGATCAATTTCAATTGAACATTCTGCGTGAGGCAAGAATGCAAACGCCTTTTTAAGCATCTGCATCAGGCGATCAAGTTGAGCGTTCGTTAAAAAGGTCGGAGTGCCGCCGCCGAAATGCAATTGGGTGACTGTTGGTGCCGTCGAAAATTCAGCACGTACAAGCGAAATCTCACGTTCGAGGTAATCAAGGTAGAGGTCGGCCCGACCACGATCCTTAGTTGCGATTTTATTGCAGGCGCAGTAGTAGCAGACGGTATCGCAAAAAGGCAGGTGAACGTATAAAGAGAGTGCCGAATCAGAATCTTGTATTTGTCTTTTGCGCAAAGCGGCGATGTATTGCTCTGAGATTGCACCCTCGACGAAGCGATCGGCGGTGGGGTAAGACGTGTAGCGCGGCCCGCTCCCATCATATCGGGCGATTAGGTTTGCATCAAACTCGACAGCGGCGAGATGAGTTTGTAAGTGAGTCATTAAGCTATCAGTGCAGGAGTGAGCGAATCTTGTATCTTGCTGCTTACGATCTCTTTAGCCGTTCTGAAGTGAGTGGTGGTGAAGTCAAGTGCGGTTGGAAATGTACCGTATAAAAGATATTCAATAAGCTCGCGTACCGAGCGCACTGCTTTGCCAAAGGGCAGCGTGCCGGCACCTCTGAAGAACAAACCTTTCTGTACATCGCCTTTTAAGGCAGACACGAGTTTTAGATCAATGCAAAATTGACCAATCTTTGCAAGGCCATCGCGTAAGCCGCACTGAGTGAGGCAATCCATTCGTTGGGCGCAGCGACGCGGATCGGCTTTCGCGCAAGCTTGCATGCGCGGTTCATGGCGTTGGTATTGCTTGAGCCAATGGGTTGCGACGGCCCGTGCAGGCAGACCTGCAACGCTGATGAATTCGATCATATTGGCTGGTGTTGCATTAATCAGTACGCGTTTAAATTCGTCGTGCGCATCCCCCTCGTGGGTGACAGCAAACGCCGTGCCGAGTTGGACGGCGCTCGCCCCCGCACCTAACCAGTGTTGTACTTTTTTGTGAGTATCAATACCGCCTGCCAAAATGAGTGGAGGGGCGTCTTTACCTAGCCCAAGTTCACTAAAAAGGGATTGGCAATCATTGAGTATTAAGTCAAACTCAAAGCGCGGTGCATGAAGATCTTCAACCTTATTCGCCCCTAAGTGACCGCCCGCATGGCCCGGGTGTTCAATCACAATCGCGTCTGGGCAGCGACCCTTCTTGAGCCATTTCTTCATCACGATCGCCACGCCTCGGCTCTCAGATAGAATGGGTACTAAGCCCATTTTTGGGAAATCGCTCACCATCTCTGGTAGGTCTAACGGGAGTCCAGCTCCCATGACTAAAAGGTCGGCCCCGCTTTCGCAGGCTTGCTGCACTAATGCGGGGTGCTGACGTACAGCCTTCATGACATTGACGGCAATAGCGCCTTGACCTGCAGCGATCTGTTTCGCAGCTTTGATTTCTCGATCTAAGGCTATCAGATTAGCCTGGTCGATTTGATCTCGATCACGGCAGTGTTCAGTTTGCTCTTCGAGATCGGGATGATGATGACGCAGATCGATGCTTGCGATTGTGCCGATGCCATTTTCATGGGCGACAGCGCCGGCAAGTCGGTGAGCGGAAACTCCGACCCCCATGCCGCCTTGCACGATCGGTATGAGTTTTTTACCAAGAATATCTAATGTCCTGAACCACATAAGCCCGTTCCTAAGTCAATTTGTCTTAACTTAGTCGGGAATGGCCTTTGGAGGTACACGCTAAACACGGCGAACTTGATTTAAAACAAACAACGTGAAAAAAATCAAGATCGTAAGGCGAGAAGACTGCTTGAGGCGAACAGCATAGATCAGATTACAAGCAGATCATTAGCAATGTTTTGGAGTACCTTGTGCCAATCTCGTTGCTCGTCTTGTCGATATAGGCGCACTGATTGATACCAGGGGCTGTCTTGTCGGTTTACGAGCCAACGCCAATCGGGCGCATACGGTAGCAGCACCCAAGTTGCTTTACCCAAGGCGCTGGCTAGGTGCGCGACACTGGTGTCGACACTGATGATGACATCCATTAATTCGCATAGTGCAGCGGTGTCAGAGAAGTCGTTCAGCTCATGGCAAAACGTTTTGATGGCAACCTGATTGTTTAAGAGCTCTTGGTCTGAAGCTCGAACCTCTTTTTGCAAACAGATATAGTCAATGCCTTCAGGCAAAATAGTCAGTAATTGCTCAAGCTTCAGGCTTCGATTTTCATCGTTTTTGTGTGCTGGATTACCACTCCATACCAGCCCTACGCGCGGTTTTGTTTTGGGGCCAAGTTTATGAGCCCAGTCGGAGAGTTTTGTTTGCGATGCTTGTAGATAACGCGTTGTACTTGGAATCGTTGTTAATGTTGTCTTAAACGCTAAGGGCAACGACATGAGGGGACAGTGATAGTCAAAGTCAGGTAAGGGTTGTTGCATATCCCTAAGCTCAGCGATATCGTCAAGGCCTACTAAGAGTGGCACTAGCGATTTTGGTACTTGTAAGATGACACGCGCCCCAAGCTCAGACACCAGTTTGGCATAGCGGCAGAACTGGATTGTGTCACCGAAGCCTTGTTCGGCGTGTAGCACAATAGTTTTACCCCGCAGGGGTTCGACGCCTAGCCAGAGGGGTTGGGGTACGATCCATTTTTTTAAATCGAGATTTTTATTTTCCCAACGCTGCTCATAGAGCGGCCAACCTTGCTCAAAATCACCGGTCAGTAGCAAAGCAATGGCTTTATTCCAAAGCGCTTCTGTATAGTCAGGCTTGAGTGCAATCGCTTGATCATAACTTGCAAGGGCTTCGTCTAAGCGATTAAGGTCTTGCAATAAAAAGCCACGATTGCTGTAAGCATCAGGGTTATCGGGACTGGCGGCGATAGCTTCGTTGTAACTGACGAGCGCTTCATCCAGGCGGCGAAGCTCTTTTAGGATATTGCCCCGATTGTTATGCGCCTCGACAAACTCGGGTTTAAGGACAATAGCTTGTTCATAACTTGCGAGGGCTTGCGCTGGTTGTTTGAGCTCGCTAAGTGCAATGCCTCGATTGTAGTAAGCCTCTGGATAGTCGGGATGCAGGGCGATGGCTTGATTAAAGCTGTTAAGGGCCTCGTCTAGGCGTTTAAGAACTTGTAAGACAACACCTCGATTACTGAGAGCTAAAACGTAGGCTGGTTTGAGGGTAAGGGCGTGATCGTAGTTTGCAAGCGCCTCGTCTAAGCGTTGAAGCGTTTTGAGGGTAATGCCTCGATGGTTGTAGGCCTCGGCGTAGTCAGGCTTTAGATGAATGGCTTGGTTAAAACTGATGAGAGATTCGTCTAGTTGCTTAAGTTCGTGCAACACTAAACCTCGATTATTGTAGGCTTCAGCGTAATCAGGTTTAAGTTCGAGCGCGCGATTGAAGCTCGCCATCGCCTCATCTAGACGC
>CALQNE010000289.1 GCA_943331855.1 Bordetella parapertussis | reverse complement strand
GCAGCTACAGCAGCAAACGTAGCAGACGGTGCCAACATCGTACTGACATTTGGTGAAAATATAGCTGCAGGTGCTGGTAGCATCGTTCTTAAGTCTGGTAGCTCAAGTGCCACTTATGCTCAGGCAACAACTACCGTCGAAACCTTTGTGGCTGCTTCATCAAATAGGCTGAGCTTTTCAGGAAGTACCTTAACAATTGATCCTACGAGTAATATGGTGACAGGCAACAGATATTATGTTGCCATTGGTGCTACGGCTATTATTGACGTTGCAGGAAATCCTTACGCGGGAACCCAAGCTTATTATTTTAATAATCCTATTGCGCTAGACCTCAACGGTGACGGTGTACAGTATCTGGATCGGTCTGTTGGTGTCACCCATGATTACACTGGCAGTGGTGTTGAAGTGCTGACTGCCTGGGTTGATTCAAATGACGGTTTGTTAGCAGAACAAAATGCTGATGGCTCGATCAAGATTGTTTTTGCGACACAGGCTGGCGAAACTGACTTGCAAGGTCTGGCAAAAACATCTGACACAAATCACGACGGTGTGCTCGACGGGCAAGACTCAAGCTTTTCGAAATTTGGTGTCTGGCAAGATGCGAACTCTGATGGTGTTTTGCAGGCCGGTGAGTTCAGATCACTGGATGCGACGGGTATTGCTAGCATTGCACTGAAGTCTACTGGCGACCCGCATTCGACCGCTAACGGTGATGTGGCCGTACACGGTCAGACGACATACACGACTAAAGATGGAGTGGCACATATTGCAGAGGACGTTGGCTTCGCCACTTCTGATATTTTCGCTTTTGACGGAAGCTTGGTAGAAACTAAACCTTCCGTTGTGGCAACAATCGCAACCGGACTTAGCGCAGCTGAGGCTAAAAATGGTTTTGTAGTCACTTCGATTCTGACTGGTGCAGATCTGAAACTGGGTCAGAGAATTGAGATGCTTGTTAATTGCGGGGCGGTGACATTGTCACACATCATTACCCAGCAAGACCTGCTTTCGCAAAGCTGTGATTTCATTGTTGCAAAAGAAGATTTGATCGAAAACGAGACTAATACTTTTGCAACCCGTATTATGAATGCGACAGGTAGTTTAGGACTGACATCAGTCGCACTAAGTCTCGACTACGATACGATCGCACCATCGGTTGTTTCGCTATCAGAGCGTATCGCGGCACCGGCCGATAACACTGAAATCATCTTCAATATTGTGATGAGTGAGGAGTTGGTGGGTAAGCTGGATGCGGATCACTTCGCTGCAAATAACGCCAGTATTCTGTCTGTCACGGCGTTGGACAGCACTCACTTTGAGGTTGTTGTGGCAGCTGATCCAGCCTTGCATGACGGGGTAGTTAGTCTGAGTATTTTGGGTAACGGCTTAACGGATGTCTCTGGCAATGCTGTAGCCGATGTTGATTTGACATCCCTCGGTTCGGTGCAAGTAGTCGAAACAGGCTGGAATCCCGGTGCTAATGACTCGGTAGATGATACCTTTGTGGATGTGACGGCTTTGCTGACACAGAGCGCAAGTTCAGCGGTGTCTACCTCTAGCCCAACAGCAGGTACGTCGAGCCCAACGAGCGTTGTGTTGGAGTTAGGCGGATTTACCTACCGAATTTCTTCGAACATCGAGTTGCCACCAGAAACTGCCTCTAGCATTGTCGTTGATTTGCCTGCTACCTCGGCATCTTCTGTGCCGAGTTCAGCTTGGACAGATGTTGTCGACCAGACTACCGTCAGTTCAGGCTCCGTTTCTGATCCTGTAAGCACCACAAGTGAGACAACGGGTTGGACTACAGTTGTCGCAAGTGAGGACACAAGCACAACTTCAAGCACAACTTCAAGCACGACGACGGCTACTGAGACGACAAGCACTACAACGACTCCTGCCCAGGATACGACGCCTATTGAGCCTACCCATACCGTAGCAATTTGATAGCATCTGTAAGCGTGAGTTGATATTGCCCCGAGGTTGATGTGCGCAAGAAAAAAGAGCTGAGTGTTTGTAAACTCAGCTCTTGTTTTGCCATCAAATAAGAGCGGCCAGTTTATTTCGTGGTGAAGGTAAAGCTGCCGTCCCAGTCGGCACCCGGAGGATTATGGCGCAGATGCTCAATACGTTTTAAATAGAGAGGATAAAGTACGGTGCCCGTGTCCCCGTAATTGTTCAGTAGCTCAGTAAATTGTGACTGCGCATTATCCCAATGCTGGCCTCGATAGGCGAGTAGGGCGCTTTCAAAAATTTGCAGTGCTTCTTGCGTCTCGTTATTGACTTCATGACCAAATCCCAACGGCTCGTAAATGGTCACTGCCTGGTCTTTACCCTTGACACGTACTTTGTCGAGCTCACGAGCAATCAAATCTGGAACCTGGGCAAGCGTATCGGCACCGATCACAATGGTCGCGCCATACTCTTTGGTAATGCCCTCGAGGCGTGAGGCCAGGTTGACTGCATCGCCCATCACTGTGTAAGCAAGCCGAATTTTTGAGCCCATATTGCCGACACTGACATGGCCTGTATTCAGACCGACACCGATTTTTATTTCTGGCCAGCCACGTGCAACATAGTCTTGATTGATTTTAACGAGTGCGAGATTCATTTCGAATGCGGCTTCTACCCCGTGGCGCGCGTGCTCTGCATCGGCAATTGGAGCCCCCCAGAACGCCATGATGCAGTCGCCCATGTATTTATCGATGGTGCCACCGTGACGATAGATCACTTCAGTCAGAGGCGTTAAAAATCCATTCATCAGTTCAGAGAGTGCTTTAGGATCCAGGCTTTCAGAGATGGTGGTAAAGCCGCGCACATCGCTAAACAGTATGGTGAGGTTTTCGCCTCGTCCCTCCATGCTGAAGTTCGCCGGATTTTTAGCCATTTCGTCCACGAGTTCTGGTGGTACGTATTGCCCGAACAGTCCTGTGATCAGTTTTTTGTTGCGTGTCTCAAAGAAATAGCCGTAGCCGATATTGAATAGATAAACTAAAGCAAAACAAAGCAGGGCTGCGGCAAGGGGCATCACAACGCCCTGATGGTAGCTGTAGATATTAACGGCTGTCGTTAGGATTAGTGTGATAACCGCGATGATTGTGCCCCAAAGCGGGCTGGTCAAACCGACGGCGATCGCCAGAAATATACCCAAGACCAAGATCATGGCAATGTAGACGGCACTCGACCAGAGAGGCGCCTCTTTTATTGAGCCGTCCAGGATGCCCGCAATCAGATTCGCATGGATTTCAACGCCTGGATACGCTGTGCCGACAGGCGTTGTTCGCAGATCAAGCAGGCCTGGTGCGGTGGTCCCGATTAATATAATTTTTCCATCCAGGCTTTCTTTGCTGGCTTTTTTGTTCAGCACATCTGCGGCTGAGATATACGCAAAGCTACCAAAGGGACCGCGATAAGGAATGTAGCTGGACAACTGATAATCTACGGCGACTTTGGCGCCTCCGACATCCAGGGCTTCGAGTCCACCCACGGCCTTGCCCGCGGCACCGGGTGAGAAAATTCCTTTGATGGGTTCGCTACCGAGTAGCGCGCGTGCAGTGGCAAGAGATAGTGATTCGTAATAATTACCATCATGCTCAATCAGCATGGGTATGCGGCGAATGACTCCGTCAATATCGAGGTTAGGATTCACATGCCCCGCATCTGTCGCTACTTTCTGCAGTAGTGAAAGATTCGCTGTGAATCCCTGTCTTTTGACTGGATAGACCAAGTCTGGCGGTAATTCTTGAGCTGTCATGCCAGGGGCAGGTAAGCTGCCTTTCTGTGTGTTGTCTCCCGGCGTTAAAAAAGTGAAACCCAACACAACAGGCCGATCTTTAAAACTTGCTGCAAATCTACCATCGAAATCTAGGCTAGGTTTGATGCGCGCATATTGCGCTTGAAACTCGGTATTGTCTTTCAGGGTAGTCTGGGCAAGCTGATCAATCGTTTTGATACCTGAGGACTCGTCACGCTCAGAAAATATGACGTCAAAGCCCACGACCAGAGCGCCATAATCATCAAATAAACGATCTACTAGCAGGGCAAGACGATCGCGTGGCCAAGGCCAACGACCCTCGCCACCAGATTCTTTTTCTAAAAGACTTTTTTC
>CALQNE010000288.1 GCA_943331855.1 Bordetella parapertussis | reverse complement strand
CACTGAGCACCTAGATGTTTTGTAGATGGTACAAAATCTAAGTACCTTAGAACGGAAAGATCTGAGGCGATTCTGTGTTGGAGCAACGAAGTGCTTAGGTCATTGCGCCAAAGTTTTTTAACTTTA
The DNA here is from genome assembly GCA_943331855.1 of Bordetella parapertussis. Classification (GTDB taxonomy): domain Bacteria; phylum Pseudomonadota; class Gammaproteobacteria; order Burkholderiales; family Burkholderiaceae_B; genus Zwartia; species Zwartia parapertussis_H. Next base: position 3,988 of record CALQNE010000288.1, on the reverse strand, counting down.
AAAACCAAAGACCGAAGTAGCTCATTTCACGCGTTCGTGAAACTCGCTAGACAAAAGCTCACACACCGACAAACAGGCCGCGTAACCTCTTGAAATCCTAATGGTTTTCTTTGGTTGTCTGCTCTCATGATCCGTTGGTGTCGTGTTCGACTCACGAGGGGCACCAGTATGTAAACCTTCACCAGAAATGGTGGAGGTTTTGTCTTTTGGGTGTTTCTTTGCGTCTGAGCGAGATCGGGCCTTCGTATGATGAGTTCGCGAAATGGAATTACTCAAAGATTCCAAATACGATGGGTTGCGACTCCTGGTTTACTGCGAGGGTGAGCATTGTGGGCATCCCCTGACAGCTATTTGCATCTAGTTTGATTTGCGTCAATTGTGCTTTGTGTAGAAACAATAGAATGCGTTCTACCTAGCACCTCTGGTTTTAGTCAGAAATGTGCCGAAGTCAATTAGTGACGGAGCTCAACATGACGAATGGACACAAACTGCTCGATACGCCGGATTACAACCAAAGCCGACGACAATTCATGATGTATTCGGTCAGCAGCTTCGTCTTGTCTTATTCTGGCGTGACTGTGGCGCAAGCACCCACGAAGGTAGCCGCATATCCAATTTCGGATGAGGTAATGAGCTCGGTCGATCGTATGCTGTCATTTTTTATGCCAGAGAAGCTCGAGACATCTGACGCCCAAAAAGGGCTTACTCCCACCGAACTCCATCGTGTAGATCAATATCGCCGGCATGGCTACGGAGACTATACCTACGGACCTGGTTTGCCGGTTGAGCGCCGCTTTGATTTGATGCCTGTGGGCTATATAGCGCGGGACGTAAATCGAATAAGTCGTTTAAGCTCATTTTTTACTTTGAGCGATATTCATTTAACGGATAAGCAAGCGGGTAATCAGCTCATTGCTATTCAGCAGCTCGATGCTGAATTTGGCGCTCCGATGACCTCTATCTATTCACCCACCATGCTCACCACCACCCAGGTGCTGGATGCTGCGATTCAAACGGTGAACGCCTTGCATGCTGTGACTCCTTTTGATTTTGGTCTCTCACTGGGCGATACGTGTAACTCAACGCAATACAACGAGACACGTTGGTATATGGATATTTTTGATGGAAAAGTCATTCATCCCAATACAAGTGACGATGCTTCTCAAGATGCAGTTTCCTATCAACGGCCTTTTAAAGCAGCGGGCCTGTCGCCTGATATCGCGTGGTACCAAGTAAACGGAAATCACGATCTGTTTATGATTGGCAGCGTCGCGGTTGATGCGGATCCAACGTTAAAACTACGAGAGTCTTACATTAATAATCAGATTTGGGCGATTGGTAATGTGCTTCAGCCCATCAAGGGATTTCCATACTTTCCGTGCTTGTTTGATACGACCAAGACATTAAAGTCGCCTGCTATTTATATGGGCACTATTAATGGTGCCTCAGAGGTTGGGGAGATTGTTGGGGCGGGGCCGGTCGGTAGCTTCATTACGCCACCCATGAATTCGCCCAATTTAAATCGTCGCTCTCTGACAAAAAAAGAATGGATTGCAGAGTTTTTTAATACAAGTTCTTTGCCCAAGGGGCACGGGTATCACTTAGTGGATCCTGAGTACGCCAAAGATGAGCCGGACTTTTCCTGCTATAGCTTCTTACCTAAAGCGGACGTACCCTTACGAGTGCTCGTATTGGATAACGTACAAGACCCCAAAGATCAGAGTCATGATATTCATGGCCATGGATATTTGAGTGCCACGCGTGTTAAGTGGCTACGTAACGAGCTGAGGCAAGCCAAGCAGCGTAATGAACTCATCATTATTGCCTCGCATGTACCGCTTGCTGTTGCATCGATCGGTAGTGAAATGGAGTGGTGGGAATCAGCGCGCGATCCGAATGCAACATTACATAATGCAATAACCCTATCAGACTTAATTGAGGATATTCAAGCCAATGGGAATGTAATTGTTTTGCTCGCCGGTCACCGTCATGTCAACACGATTAAGGCTTTTAAGGCCCGGCCTGAGGCACCGCCCGAGTATGGATTTTGGCAAATAGAAACAAGCTCATTGCATGATTTTCCACAGCAGTTTCGTACGCTACAGGTTTACTTAAACAGCGATTACACAATCTCAATCGTTGCTGTCAATGTCGATCCTGCAGTAAGAGAGGGAACCCCCGCCGACAGCGCAAGACATATGGCTATTGCCGCGCAGCAGATTATTCAGAATGATATGCGTCCCAATGCACCTAATTTAGAGCGGGCCTTTGGAGCCATTCCAGTCTCTTCAATGGATCCCACTCGACTGCAGAACAACTCAGTCGATGAATCAATTCGGTATGGTGATGTAGTCGGCGTACCTTATTGTGCTTCGTATAACGCTGAACTGTTTAAGCCGCTTAGTCCGACGATGGTTCAGATATTAAAAAAGAGATTTGCTTAATGAGAAAAGGTATCGGCGGTACGAAAAAGAAACTGTGAAAATAATTACTGATTGGATAAAGAATCCAACGAGTTAACGACAGACCGTTTTTAATTAAATCATTTTTCTCATCATGCTTGCCCCACGTATTAGCTTAAAGGTCTCTACCGGCCTAACAAAGCCAGTGACTGACACAAATCCGATTTTGGTGATTTCATGGGATAGTCTCAACGCATCATAAGTCTTTAAATCGAAAATAATTTCACCGTCTTTTGCGTTATTGCAGAGGCTAGCAGCTAAGTTCGTGACTGGTCCAATGGCAGCATAATCAACGCGGTTTTCGGACCCGATTATTCCTAAAGTTGCAAAGCCACGCGCTACACCGACACCAACACCAATATTAAGTTTTAAACTTTTCCATTTTTCTTGTATACCTTGAAATAGTCGTTGTACCTCTTGCGCCATGTTCAGCGCATAAACTGAAAAATCTTCTACGGGTGCAGGATCATTGAAAATAATCATTGCGTTGGAGTTTCCGAAGCGGTCTATCGTCCCTTTGAACTTAGACGCTTGTTCGTCGACGATACGATGATAATCGCGCAAAATTCCTAATACTTCCTCAGGTTCAGCCTCGCTGACAATTCTATTGAAGCCCTTTAGTTCGCAAAAGACGATCGAGACCTCTTTGCGATGAGGCTTTAATAGATCCTCTCCTCCAGGTTGCATGATTTGATTGGCAACTGCTTCAGAGAAAAACCTTTTTAATAAACCTAGACGGTGGAGTTGTTCTTTTTGCTCGAGCAGTTCTTCAGCACGCTTTTGCCCCTCGCGCTCTAATAAAGTATTGTTATCCTTTAGAAAATCAGCAACCTCCTTGAGACGCAAGTGTGTCTTGACGCGCGCGAGGAGGGTGGCTGGATAGATAGGTTTGGTGATGTAATCGACAGCACCAACTTCAAATCCGCGTGTCTCGTCTTGGACTTCTGCTTGTGCGGTCAAAAAAATGACAGGGATATCCTTTAGTAAGGGATTTTGCTTGAGTTGAGAACAGACATCCCAACCTGATAAGCCCGGCATCACGACGTCCAGCAATATCAAGTCAGGCAACGATTTTTCTTCGAGCAGTTTTAGCGCACGCTCTCCAGAATTAGCGATTTTTAACTGATAGTGATCGCCTAGTAGGCCGCCTACTAATTCGAGATTAGCAGGCGTGTCATCCACAATTAATATTGTGGCTTTTTGATTAATAGCGTCTGGCAAGATAAGAGATCCTTTGGGGGGTGCGAGGCTTACAGAGTGCACTGATTCTACCGCCGTGTTCGACTCATGGGGGGGGCGCCAGTACTAAAACTGCTTACAACGATGTGGGCCGTTTTTATTTGCGTCGTTGCAATCGCTAACAATTCAGTTACCAAAGATACGACTTACGCGTACATTTTCTAATAGAAAAGCCTCACAATAATGCGTAAGAGTTTGTGATGGAAAAACGCGTGCTCACGCTTGAATTAGTCGTCGAACAAAACACCAAAATGGTCGAGCGCCTTGATCGCTCGATGGCGCAGCTT
>CALQNE010000287.1 GCA_943331855.1 Bordetella parapertussis | reverse complement strand
GTATCTATGCTATAGTCTTTGACGTTGTGAATGATACAGCAGTACCCATGCTGGAGTAGCTCAGTTGGTAGAGCGCAACCTTGCCAAGGTTGAGGTCGAGAGTTCGAGACTCTTCTCCCGCTCCAAATTTATTTGGTGTCCGCATACGATTCAAGCGCATACGCGCCATAAAAAAAGACCTCACTTGAGGTCTTTTTTGTTTTTAAGCTCGGGTGACAACGCCAATTGGCCGTGTCACCCGAAGATTAATCGAGCTTGGCGCCTGAAATCTTTACGACCTCTGCCCAGCGCTTGATTTCGCCATTCACAAATGCACCAAACTGCGCGCCGGTCAGATCCGGAAACTCTGCGCCATTGGCTGCCCAACCGTCTTTAATCAAAGCGTCTTGCGGAAGTTTTTTAAGTTCGGCAAGCATCCGTGCCTGCGCCTCAGGGGGTGTGCCTTTAGGCGCCCAGATGCCGTACCACGTCGTGACGTTGTACTCAGGAAAGCCAAGCTCAGCGGCTGACGGCACATCAGGGATCGCGGGGTTACGCTCTTTGCCTGCAACCATTAATGCGTTCAGACGTCCCGCCTTGATATGCTGTGCAGAGGAACCGAGCCCATCAAACATGATGTCGACATCACCCGCAAGCAACCCTTGTAAAGCCGGACCCGCACCTTTGTAGGGGATGTGGGTGATATCGGTTTTAGATTGGATCTTGAATAACTCACCCGCCAAGTGATGCGAGGTACCACTGCCAGCAGAACCGTAGTTCAGCTTGCCGGGGTTGGCCTTGACCATTTCAAGAAAAGCCTTGAAATCACCTGGCACTTTTTTGGGGTTGACCACAATCACCTGGGGCACACGCGCCACCAGCGCGATCGGGATAAAGTCTTTTTCGAGGTTGTACTCAAGATTTGGATACATCGAAGGCGCGATCGCATGATGCACCGCCCCCATAAACCAGTTGTAACCATCCGGTGCAGCGCGAGAAGCCAGCGTGGCGCCTAAGTTGCCGCCTGCGCCTCCGCGACTATCGATCACCAACTGCTTGCCCGTTGATTTAGACATCACCGCCGAAATCGGGCGCGCGAAAGCATCGGTTCCACCACCCGCTGGAAAAGGCACAATCACCACGATGGCCCGCGAGGGCCAATCCGCTTGCGCCCAAACTGGCAAGGCAGTGAGCCCCAAAGATCCGACACCTGCTTGCAAAAGCGCCCTACGTTTGTTGACTGTTTTCATCTTTGTCTCGATTTCGTTGAGTACCTACGCGCAAGCTGCGATATCCAAAGCGCAACAGGGCTGTAATATTTGTATGTTACGCATTGAGTATAGTGTGAGCGCAAATAAAGCAAAAGCCCCCTTTTGTAGTATGATCGCGCTCCGGTACGATCAGCATTTATGGCGCAATGGCAGAGTGGTTATGTAGCGGATTGCAAATCCGTCAAGCTCGGTTCGATTCCGGGTTGCGCCTCCAGCAAGCTGTACGCCCTGTCGACTCTACAAATATGACAACTACAGCGACCCCCATATCTCAAGACGCATCGCCTGCTGCGATCACTGGCATGTTGGGCGTGAGGATATTTTTAGCCTTCGCCTCGGGCTACTTCCTTTCGTATGCTCTGCGCGCGGTCAATGCCGCGATCGCGCCGCTGCTGGCCAGCGACTTAAATCTTTCAAATAGTGCACTGGGCTGGTTCTCGTCGGCCTACTTTTTAGCCTTTGGGATCATGCAAATCCCAGTCGGAATCTGGCTTGACCGCTATGGCGCTCGCCGTACCGAATCCGCACTTTTGTTAATTGCGGCGCTGGGCTCGCTTTTGATCGCGGTCGGGCAATCTCTGTGGGTGCTCTTCTTAGGTCGGATTTTAATCGGCATCGGCGTGTCAGCCTGCCTGATGGCCTCTTACTCGTATTTCAGACGCTGCTATCGCGCTGACCAACAAGCGCGGCTGGTGATGTGCATGCTGGTCGCAGGCACGGGTGGTGCACTGGTTGCGGCGCAGCCCGCCCTTTTACTGGCCGAGGCACTTGGTTGGCGCCATGTTTTTAGTCTGGCCGCCGTTCTGCTCCTGATCTCAGCTTTACTCGTCTTCTTGCTAACCGGCGATTACGATCGACAAACGACCACGCAAAACACGGCCACCGAAGAGTCGACCAGCTTTATCTCTTTATGCCTGCACCCCACCATGTTGCGGGCGATTCCGCCGTCAATTCTCATTATTGGTGGATTCGTGGCGCTCCAAACTCTATGGGTAGGCCCCTGGTTGACCCAGGCGCTTAAGTTGACGGCCGAGCAAGCGAGTCAGATTCTGCTGTACTTGAACGCAACGATTTTGGCCTCGTATCTCGTGATGGGCGTTCTAAGTCCGTGGCTGGTCAAACTTGGCGCATCCTTATTCAAGCAGTCGGCGGCGGCCTTACTATGGCTGGCGCTGTGCTTCACCGCACTGCCCCTGTGGCAAGCGCAATCCTCTTGGATACTTTGGCCACTGATCGCACTCGCTGTACCCGCGATGTTTTTATTACAAACACAAACCGCCTTAGAGTTCCCAAGCCAGGTCGCGGGTCGCGTCCTCACCACACTGAACCTTATGATTTTTGCAGGCACCTTCATTGTGCAATGGGGTCTTGGTTTAATCACCGACTTGTTTGTCGCCCAGGGCTACGATCACACCCGCGCCCTCACGCATGCCTTATTGTGCTTAGCGGCATTGCAGTGGTGTAGTCTGTTGTGGTTCTGGATAAAAACGCCTCATGGATCAAACCGTACTTGATGCGCAAATCCGCTGGCCTGATGTGCCTGCGGCTTATGGTTGGCTGTCATTAACAGCGCGTGGCGAATGGCGTCTGCACCCCCTGGGCGACGCACAGCAAGGTGGCGCGGGCGTCGGCATCAGTAACCAGCAAATACTTACGTTCATCGGTCGAAACTACGCAGCCGAACCTGCTGGGGCCTGGTTTTTTCAAAACGGGCCTCAGCGTGTCTATGTCCGACTGGATGCAAGCCCGTTTATCGCACGTGTAGATCCAGCACTGGGAACCCTGATCACCCATAACGGACTCACGATCACAACTGTCGACCAATGGTTGCTCGACGAGACCGGGCAGCTTTACGCACAAACAGACTTGGGCGCAGCCCGCATCGATGACCGCGACCTGAGTATCTTGGCCGAACTGCTTTTTACAGCTGACTCTCAGGGCCTTCTGAGCGTGTTAGAACAATACGAACTCGATCAGTTACCAGGCAAGGGACTCAGCTTTTTTGATCCAACTCAACGCTTTCTTGCCCTAAGGCAGCCCGCCTTACTGCACGCCGTTAAGCAAAAAGATGTGCCTCTCACCCTAAATTTCATTGCAAATCCCTCGCCTGCACCCACCTAATCAACACCTTTCGCTTTAAAATAGTGGCCTATGAGCCACCCAATTGAATTTTATTTTCCAGCGCCACGACGGCAAAAATTTTGCAGTCAATGCGGCACCCTCAATGTTCACAGACTTCTCGAGGGCGATAATCGCGAGCGCGATCTTTGCGAAAATTGCGGTGCTGTGCACTATCAAAATCCCCGTCTCGTCGTGGGTACCTTACCGATTTTGAATGACAAAATTCTATTGTGTCTGCGCGCGATCGAACCGCGCGCAAATACCTGGACCTTGCCCGCGGGGTTTATGGAGCTTGGCGAGTCTATGAACGAAGGCGCCGAGCGCGAAACCCAAGAAGAAGCCGGCGTCCGCATTGAACTGGGCCAACTGTATACCGTGATCAACATTGCCCATGTCGATCAAGTGCATGTCTATTTCTTGGCCAACGCCTTAGGTCCAGAGCTTGACCCGGGCCCTGAAACCCTCGAAGCCCGTTGGTATGGCCTAGATGAAATCCCTTGGGATAATCTAGCCTTCAAGTCGGTTTCAACAACGCTCAAGCATTATCTGCGCGAGCGCGAAACCGGCCATTTCGGGACACATCACTACTCGCTGAGCCCAACAAAACGCTAAGGGCCTCACTCTGTCATGGCCTCTTTGCAGCTGACCTGGCTTGAGACTGATTCGCCATTTCCAGAAGTCACTCAAGCACTCGCAGAGCCCGCGGGATTACTGGCAGCAGGCGCAGATCTATCCATCCCTCGTCTACGTGCCGCCTATACCCAAGGTATTTTCCCTTGGTTTT
>CALQNE010000286.1 GCA_943331855.1 Bordetella parapertussis | reverse complement strand
GTCAGCAGCGTTGCGCGATGAAATTTTACGTCACGGTTCGGTCACGCTGTACGTTGATTTGCTGCCGGATCACACCGCCGAAAAAGTGTTGACCGAAGTGTCGCATCCCCGCGGCACGCGCTCATTATCTTCGCACCTGCGTTCGCGCTTAGGTGTGCATGGTGTGAAAGCCGCGCTGCTGCGCGAATGCCTATCCGCTGAAACATTTAAAGACCCGGCGCAGTTAGCCGCCGGCATGAAAGCCCTGCCGATCGTCTTAACCGCGTGTCGCCCAATCGACGAAGCCATCAGCACTGCGGGCGGCGTGCAGTTTGAAGGCCTCACCCAGCAGCTGATGATTAAAACCTTACCCGGAGTATTTTGCGCAGGCGAAATGCTCGATTGGGAAGCCCCCACCGGCGGGTACTTAATCAACGGCGCAATGGCGTCAGGCAAGGCCGCGGCGGTTGGGGTGAATGCGTGGTTGGGCCAATAGCGATTAATGGGGCTGTATTTTTGTAATGAAGCCCTATATTTTTTGCCCAATTTGTGCAAAAGTTAGGGCTTGAGCATGCGTTACAAATCCCACTTGAGCCGACCCCACCATGAGCCTTCTGAGCCCTGACGAACTTGCCGCCCTAATCCCCGCTGAATCTTCGATTTTTCCGGCGCCGATTCCTGTTCAATGCGTTTCAAGCGACGAGTTTTTGCCTGGGGCTCAAACGCCTAAGCAAAAAGAATATGAAGCGCGGGTGAAAGCCCTTGGTGCAGAGTTAGCAAAAAAGCAAGGCCTCACGCGCCGCAAGTTTTTTAAATCAGCATCGGGGATGGCGGCCGCATTTTTGGCGATGAACGACACCTATGGCCCGGTGTTTGGCGTGTCGCGCGCTGAGGCTGCGACGCCCGAGATGGCGAATGAGCGTGCGCAGTCTTTGTCTGGGCAGTTCATCATGGATATGCACACGCATTTTTTGCGCGATGACACCACGCTTGAAGGCTTTGCGCGCAGTCGCGAGGCCGTTGGCAAAGCGGGATGGAACCCGGCCTTGGTGGGCAAACCCCAAACGCTTGAAGATCTTAAGTTTGCCAATTATTTAAAAGAAATATTTTTGGATAGCGATACCAAGGTGGCTTGTATCAGCGGCGCGCCTTCAGAAAAAGTATCAGACTGGTTTTTAACCAATGATATGAAAACTAAGGCGCGTGCCACGATCAATTCAATCGCGGGTTCAAAGCGCGCCTTTGCGCACGCCATCTTTACACCAGGCTACGCGGGCTGGATGGAGGAGATCGATCGCGCGATTGAAGTACTTAAGCCCGACTCGTTCAAGGGCTATACGATTGGCGACAACACCAATAAGCAGTTGTCGGTGCACCCTTGGCGGCTCGATGATGAAAAACTTGTGTACCCCGCGTACGAAAAGTTTGTCAAAGCCGGCCTTAAAAATGTGTGTATTCATAAAGGTTTGTTTCCACCTTCGGTTGAAAAGAGTTTTCCAAACCTGTTGCAATATGCCAAGGTCGATGACGTGGCCAAAGCAGCAAAAGATTGGCCACAACTGAACTTCATTATTTATCACGGCGGTTATCGCTACAGCGGCAGCGGTGGTGTCGAGGGTGCCTGGGCGCAATTTGAAAAATCAGGTCGTATCGACTGGGTCAGTGATTTGGCGGATATCCCCGGTAAATATGGCGTGAACAATGTGTACGCCGATGTCGGCCAACTGTTCGCACAATCCACCATCGCGGATCCGCGCGTGTCAGCCGTGATGATGGGCCAGTTGGTTGCGGGCATGGGTGCCGATCACGTGTGTTGGGGCACCGACGCAATCTGGACAGGCGCACCTCAATGGCAAATCGAAGCCCTGCGTCGCCTTGAAATCCCAGAAGACTTACAAAAACGTTATGGGTTGAAACCGCTGGGCCCTGCCGATGGGCCGATCAAGCGCGCAATCTTTGGTGATAACAATGCGCGGCTGTACAACTTTACCCCTGCTCAGCGCGCCGCTGTGGGCGCGGACAAGATCGCGAGTGGCAAAGCGATTTACGAGCGCCACGGCGAGGGGCGTACCAACATGGCGTATGGTTATGTGAACCGCGGCGTGGTGTAACGCTGTAAAGGAAGAGGTCGTGCGTTCAGTCAGACGCCATGCTCAGCAGATGCGGTTGAATTTGCTCAAGCGCCTTCGTGATGCAGCTAATCGCAAGCTCGGTGCGCGCTTTATCCATGCGGGTCGTTAAGGTCGACACACTGATGCCTGCGATAGGATGATTATTTTTATCCATCAAAGGCGCTGCGATTGAACGTACGCCGGGCAGCTCAATCACATCACTAATCACAAAGCCGCGTACGCGGGCGCGTGCAATGGTTTTGCGCGCATTCGCTTCTGAATAGTTTGGGTACTTATCGCGGCAGCGTTCTTCATTGACCTTGAAGATGCGTTCGATCTCGTTGTTGTCCAGAAAACTCATGATGGCGAGCGCGCCACCGCCCACATTGAGGGGTCGTCGTTTGCCAACTTCAAGCACAAACACCTTAATTGGAAAAGCGCCCTCTGCGCGATCAATACATACCCCATCAAAGCCCGCGCGCACCGTTAACGAAACTGTATCGCCAGTGGCTTGTGCAATTTGTTGAAGATGGGGGTGGCACAGATCACGGATGTTGGTGCGTGGGCTTGCGACCAAGCCCATCTCGTAAATCGCGCTGCCCAAGAAATACCGCTTGGTAGCCTCGTCTTGCCGAATCAAGCCCTCAGAGACCAGACCTTGCAAAATACGATGTGCGGTCGGCCGCTCGATTGATACCTCAGTGCACAAATCAATCAGTCGCGCCCCGATCCGGTTGCGCGCAGACACCCCGCGCAGCAGCGCGGCGACGCGCTGAACTACTTGGGTACCTGATTTGGTTGCGGCACTTGGATTCGTCATGCAACCAATTATTCCACATTTTGGTCGCACTAACCACATTGTTGTACAGGTAGGTGTTGATGCCTAGGCCTACCAGGCGTACAGTTAAAATGCCCTCTAGCCCGTATCGATGATTGATTCAAGCCGTATCGACCGAATGTTTGACACATTTTCTTTAGCGCACCTACCCAAAGCCGCCCAATACCAGGCCCTGGCTACGCAAGCGCATGCCTTGATGGCTGGCGAACATAATCTCGTCGCAAACGCCGCCAATCTGTCGGCGCTTGTCATGTCTTCACTACCCGCGTTGAATTGGGCCGGGTTTTATTTATTTGATGGTACCGAGCTCGTGCTTGGGCCGTTTCAAGGCAAGCCCGCCTGCTTACGCATTGCACTCAATCGAGGCGTGTGCGGTCACGCAGCCACGACCCGGCAAACGCAAGTGGTGCCAGATGTGCATGCGTTTCCAGGCCATATTGCCTGCGATACTGCGTCGCGCTCTGAACTCGTCGTGCCCTTGTTGTATCAAGGCAAACTGCTGGGGGTGTGGGATGTGGATAGCCCCGAGCTCAATCGTTTTGATGCTGCCGATCAAGCAGGCATGGAAGCCTTGTGTAAAATTTTTCTTTCTTCACTGTTGCCGGAATCGATCCGCTCATGAGCACACCTCACGCGTTAGACTTTGATTATGTCGTTGTCGGCGCAGGCTCAGCCGGCTGTCTGTTGGCCAATCGCCTGTCGGCAGATCCTGCCAAGCGCGTCTTATTGCTTGAAGCGGGTGGCCCTGACAATTGGCATTGGATTCATATCCCCGTGGGCTACCTGTATTGCATCGGCAATCCGCGCACCGACTGGTGTTACAAAACCAAGGCCGATCCAGGTTTGAACGGACGTGAACTGGGTTATCCACGCGGTCGCGTATTGGGCGGCTGCTCATCAATCAACGGCATGATTTACATGCGTGGGCAACGTGCGGATTACGATGGCTGGGCCGCGCTTGGCAATGCGGGTTGGGGCTGGGATGATCTGTTGCCGCTGTACAAAGGGATGGAAAATCACCATGGCGGCGCCTCTGAGTTTCATGGTGCAGGTGGCGAATGGAATGTCGAACGCGTGCGTTTATCGTGGGAGATTCTTGATTCGTTTCGCGAGGCGGCCGCCCAAGCCGGCATTCAGCCCGTCAACGATTTCAACGCAGGCGATAACGAAGGCAGCGACTACTTTGAAGTCAATCAACGCGAAGGCTGGCGTTGGAACACCTCGAAAGCATTTTTGCGTCCCATTAAACATCGACGCAACTT
>CALQNE010000285.1 GCA_943331855.1 Bordetella parapertussis | reverse complement strand
GGGACAATGATCAATTCAACTCGACCCACCAATTCAATACGGCTCAGCGTAATTTAACTAAAGCGCAAGTCACTTACATTAGCCATATGGCTAATCTGCCGATGGATCATCACGAGCAACGTACTTTTAGCGCTATTTTGAACACCATCGGCCCGCACAACACTTACTTCGGCACTCTCAGCATCGCACAAATCTTGTTGCCGATTGGATCGCGCAAATAGGCGAGATACAGTTTTCCGGCAGGGCCTTCGCGATAGCCGGGGGGATCTTCACAGGTTGTTCCGCCATTCGCAACGCCCGCGGCGTGAAACGCATCGACCTGCTCTGACGATTGCGCTAAAAAGCCGATCGTACCGCCGTTCGCTGGCGTAGCCGCTTTGTTATCAATAGGCAGTGTGAACGCAAACACACCGGTGGGCGTGCGGTAGAAGTAGCGAATGTCTCGGTTGATGACACCGGGTGCAATACCCAAGGTGGCAAATACCGCGTCATAAAATTTTCGCGACGCTTCTAAATCATTTGCACCTACCATTACATGACTAAACATATTTACTCCAAAAATTGTTTTTTAGATCAATAAGCGTAACCCAAAATGGCAGCCTTCAACCAAGCTGTTTACGCTTATGATAGGCGGTTGAGTCTCAAACTCCATTTTTCGACTAGGCAAAGCACGCTGTCATCTTCAGGTTCAACAAATATGATTAGGACTAGATCGCTATTCCTTTTGCTGACGCTGCTTGCGTTTACAGCAATTATTCAAGCCCAAACGACTGCCGTCGGCGCCAGCTCATTGAATGCAATGGCTCTTATTCCAGAGGGCTATTTCGTGATGGGTTCTAACAATGGGCCCGATGATGAAAAACCAGAGCACCGTGTTTTTGTGAAAGCATTTTTTATTGATGTGCTTCCAGCAAGCAACGCTGATTTTGCAAAATTTCTGAACGCGCGAGGCTTACGAAATTATCTAGGTGAGTCGTTTTATGATGACGATGATCGTGATGCCAGAATTCATCAGCGAGACTCAAGCTGGCGCGCGGATCTGGGTTACGAAACGCACCCCGTCAATGAAGTGAGTTGGGTAGGTGCCCGTGAGTACTGCAATTGGTTGAAGAAGCGATTGCCGACCGAGGCAGAATGGGAAAAAGCCACACGCGGAACTGATGGAAGAAAATATCCGTGGGGTAATTCAAAGCCGAATCACAATCGGGCGCTGTACGGTGCAGCCTACAACTCGTCTGCACCGGTTGATGCGTTTCCAGAGGGTGCAAGTCCGTACGGAGTTTTAGACCTGTCGGGCAATCAGTGGGAGTGGGTATCGAGCGCCTATCGACCCTACCCCTACAGCGCTGACGATGGAAGGGAAAATCAAACTCCTGGTCCAGTTCGCTCTACTCGAGGTGGCGGACACGATTCGAGCGAAGAAGAAATTACGACAACTCAAAGAGGTCGAAATTTATCTCGCAATCCCAAAGCGGGACATCATAATATTGGTTTTCGTTGCGCGAGTTCGTCAAAAGCGGATTAAAACTTCCAGAGATATTGCGTGGGATCATCGGGACAGGGGCCGAACTGGCACACCATGACTGAGCTCACCGTATTGGCTGCAGCCAGTGCAAAAAATAAAACAATAACTGCGGTGGCAACGACCCCAACGGCACCGCGATTGAGCTGTTTGTCGGGTTGACGATCGATACAAAGCATCACTGCGCAAAAAACCATCGTTACGACGAAAGAAATAAAACTCCAAGTATAAAAATGCACGCCAAACAAGGCAGAACCATACCCCTGATCGCCAGGTGCAATGTGTAAGAGAATTTGTCGCATAGAGGTCGCGGCGCCCACTATGGCTGAGGCCAGGATCATTGCATAGTGAACATTTGATGCGCCAAAACGAATATTGAGCATCATGCCAATACCGACCAGAGTGAGAGCGACTCGCTGCAACTGACAGAGCGGGCAAGGAAGCTCGTTAAAGGCAATTTGATAATAAAACGCTGCAATTAGCGAGCCACTGATTGCAAGCAAGGCCAGCAGATTGAGCTGGTACGACAAAGCCGTGGTGAATTTGCCGGGTGAGTTTGTCAAGTTGATCATGGCAACCTCTAAAGCGAAATATTGAGTTTATCGGTCATGTGAAATTTCATCCAGATCAAATAAATGATGAACGAGATGACCCAGACACCAATCGCCTGTTTACGAAGACCTCGCATGCTGAGCGCAATCGCAATGAGCGTGGTTAAAAATGGCAACATCATGATCATGACTTGGATTCTTTCAAGAGATAGCGAAAAGTGACACAATTTCTTTTATACGGAAGGCACCTTCCGTCAAAACTTATTCATCACTGGAAACCCCATCAAACTGATTGGCAAAATGCAGCACCTCTTTCGCACAGCTTTTCGCTAATAAAAATTGAATAGCGTGGTACTTACTTGGCAAAGAGACGTAGCGGATACCAGGAATCTTTTCACGTAAAATTTGTTCGTCAGGTCCGGTAATTGTGCCACCCGAAGGATACAGCCCTAGCGTAGGGGTCGTAATCTGCCCCAACAAACCCTCGATATCGGTCACCTTAGCAAGATTTGATAAGGCAATCAGCGCCTCCGGATGGGTCTTACCCATCATATCGGCATACCAAGTTTGCATTCCTTGATCACTGTCTGCCGGAAATCGCAAACTTCCGTTTATCTCATGGGCCCAGCGCTGAGAACCTAACTCCCGGATCGCGTCTTGCCAGCTCGCTCGGCCGCAAGCAAATGCATGCTGAGTTGCCTGTGAAATACGTAGCGGTGCGGCAATCATTGTTAACGTACGCAGTTTTTCTGGATGCTTAACCGACAAAACTGCGCCGAGCATGCCTCCAAGAGACTCACCACAATAATGAACAGGACGATCGTCAACATGTTCGATCATATCGACAAGATCCGACACGAAGTGGTCTGCTGTCATCCCAGTCGCCAAATCAAAATCAATCGGGGACTGTCCTAACCCTCTGATATCAGGCCGTACGATTCGGAAGTGACGCGAGAGATACGGGATCCAGGGATACCAAAGTTCAGCCGAGCGACCAAAGCCATGCTGCAAAATCATCGTCGGTGCTTTTTTCCAGGGATCTGTAAAGTCATCGATCTCATAATGCAAGGTTGGTTTGTTGGCGCGTTTTAAAAAGGGCATATGAAATTCTCCAATATTTGAATAGCCAAGGTGCATTTATTCAGATTTGATCTGAGCCTCTCGAGCGATTACAGTCCATTTTTTGATTTCAGCGGCAACGTAGTCTTGCAGCTCACCCGGCGAGGTCGATTGTGCCTCAAGCCCCAAGGCCGCAATCTTCTCTTTAACCTGCGGATCCTCAACGATTCGACGAACGGCCCCATTGATCGTATCTAAAATTGCACTTGGGATATTGGCGGGGCCAAACATCGCATACCAAGACATGACCACCACGTCAGGGTATCCAGATTCAGTTAGGGTAGGCACCTCAGGCATCGAAGCCCATCGCTGTGCGCTTGCTACCGCAACAGCCTTCACCCTACCGGCTTGAATCAGTGGCAGCGAAGATAAAACGTTGTTAAACATCAGCTCGACCTCGCCCGACAAGATCGCTTTAGTGGCGGGTGCAGCCCCAGCGTAAGGAATGTGCGTAACTTGTGTTTCAGTTGATTTTTTAAATAACTCAGCCGCGAACTGATTGGCGGTACCGATGCCGGCCGAGGCGTAACTAAATTTATTGGGTTGATCTTTCAACTTACGCACCAGGGCAGAAACAGAATCGCCAGAAAAATTGGGGACTGTTAATAAAACCATGGGGCCCGTGGCGATCATAGTAACGCCGTGAATATCTTTCAACGGATCAAACGGCAGGTTGGTACGAATGGCTGGGTCCATCGCGAATGAACTCGCATTCATCAAGAACGTATAGCCATCAGGGGCCGCACGCGCAACCAACGCGGCGCCGATTGAGCCTCCAGCTCCGGGGCGATTTTCAATGATGACGGTTTGCTTTAAGTTTCGACCAAGCTGCTCGCTGAGTATTCTCGCAAGCGTATCCACAGGTCCGCCAGGCGGAAAAGGCACAATAATTTTGATGGCACGATCAGGGTAAGCTTGAGCAAATACACTCGTCTGTCCCAATACAAGCATTAGACTCAAACAGCACCAACGAAAAAAACAATTCATACCGGCCTCCTGTACCTTTACTCTGCCATG
>CALQNE010000284.1 GCA_943331855.1 Bordetella parapertussis | reverse complement strand
GAGGCAAAATCCAGATAATCGATTGGGGTGTTTTCAACGAGCAGCGTGTCGCGAACGGGGTCCATGCGTGTGGTCATGGCCCAGACGACCTCTTTCCAGTCGCGTGGGTTGATGTCTTGGTCGACCACCACGATAAACTTTGTGTACATAAATTGCCGCAAAATACTCCACAAACCAAACATGACACGCTTAGCGTGCCCCGGATATTGTTTGCGAATCGACACAACGGCTAAGCGATAGCTGCAGCCTTCGGGGGGTAAATAAAAATCGACAATCTCTGGCAACTGACGACGTAGAATCGGCACGAACACTTCGTTGAGTGCCACGCCCAGTACGGCAGGCTCATCGGGCGGCTTGCCGGTATAGGTGGTGTGATAAATCGGATTGCGGCGCATCGTGATGCGATCAACCGTAAAGACCGGAAACCAGTCTTGCTCGTTGTAGTAACCGGTGTGATCGCCATATGGGCCTTCAAGCGCGAGTTCGTAGTCAGAGGCTGGTGGCGGATTCACGCCTTGAGGAACAATGGGTTTGATTGCGCGCGGATCTGAGCTTGGTAGCAAATGCCCTTCAAGCACGATTTCGGCCGTCGCCGGAACCGAGAGGTCGCTGCCCAGCGCTTGAGTGACTTCAGTGCGCGCGCCACGCAATAAACCTGCAAATTGATATTCAGACAAGGTATCGGGTACGGGCGTGACCGCGCCTAGCGTGGTCGCGGGGTCCGCACCTAAGGCAACGGCTAGCGGAAACGGTGTGCCAGGATGCGCAAGCGCGTGATCTCTAAAATCAAGTGCGCCGCCGCGGTGCGACAACCAGCGCATGATGAGCTTGTTGCGACCAACGACTTGCTGGCGATAAATACCTAAATTCTGTCGACGTGCGTTCGGGCCTCGGGTGATGACCAGCCCCCAGGTGAGTAAGGGTGCGATGTCGCCAGGCCAACAGGTTTGGATCGGCAATTTATCCAGATCAACGTCCTTGCCTTCCCAGACAATTTCCTGGCAAGGCGCACCGCGCACATTCTTAGGACTCATGTCCCAAAGAGCCGCTTTGAGCATCGACACTTTGGCTAAGGCATCGCGAAAACCTTTTGGTGCTTCGGGTTCGCGCAACGAGGCCAACAGTTCGCCAATTTCGCGTAAAGCGCTGACATTTTCAGCGCCCATGCCACGCGCCACACGAGTCGGTGTGCCAAACAAATTCGCCAGCACAGGCATCGAAGCGGGTTTGCCGTTGTGCATGGCGTTTTCAAACAGCAGCGCCGGACCTTCTGCCTTGAGCACGCGATCTGAAATCTCGGTCATCTCAAGTGAAGTCGACACGGGCTGACCGATCCGCTTGAGTTCGCCCGAGCGTTCCAGCTGCGCGATAAAATCTCTTAAGTCTTTGTATTTCAAGGTCTTGATCCACCAAAACGGTTACAGTTCTACGATGAACACAAGGTTAACATCCACCGCCCTCAACCTTGAGCCACAGCGATGCTGAGTTTCTCGCCCGCTTGGGGTATCGCGCAACAGCTTGCCAGCGGACTCTACCGAAACCTGTCTGAGTTTGTGCGCACCTGCGCGATTTATTTGGGTATTGCAGTCTTGGTGGCGGCGACAATGGTGTTGACCATGCCCACTTTGCGTGGTCAGGCATTGCAAATGCATTCAGCGCTACTGTACGCCTTGGTGCCTGAGGCACTTGTTCCGCGGGGCACCACTAATACCAGTGCACCAGTTGGACCGATTGTTTCGGCCGTTGATTTGGAACCGATTCGAGGCGAAACATTACCGGCTTCAGCCAGCACGCGTCCGCTTGTTGTTGCCTCAGGGCCTGTGACACCGAGTGCGACTTCAAGAGCTGATCTTGCACTGCCGACGGCTTCGCGGCCGCCGCCTGCAGTCGAGCAGCCTGCTGACACCGCAGCAAAGCAGACTGCCGCGAAGGATGCGCAGACGCCTGGTGCACTGATGCAGCAAGGTTTGACCGGTACAACTGAGGTGGCTTCAGGGCGGGGCTCAAACCTTGAGCAGGCCTTACAACGTCAAGCGTTGAGTAAAAAGCAGCAAGACGCGTTGGTTCAATATCTTTCTCGCAAATACTTGGTAGCTAACGAGGCCGCTAAGATGTTTGTTGAAACCGCCTATTTGGTAGGTGACGAGTTAAAGGTTGATCCGCTTTTGATCTTAGCCATCATCGCCACCGAGTCACGCTTTAATCCTTATGCAGGCGGGCCGAGCGGGGGGCCGACTGGCTTGATGCAAGTGATGATTAGCAGTCATCGCGATAAATTTGCTAAGTTCGAGCGTGGTGAGACGATGGTATTTAACCCGGTCGCCAATATTCGGGTGGGCGCTTTTATTTTGGCTGACTGCATTCGTAGGCGAGGATCAATCGCACAGGGTTTACTGTGCTATTGCGGCGCGAGTAGCCCGACGGCCGACGGTGGTTACACAGAAAAAGTTTTATCCGAGCGACGACGCTTGGCGCTTGCGGGTTCGATTGCACTTAAAGACTAGGCGCGAGTTTTAGCCTAAAAAGGTTTTCATTCGGTGAATTGCCTCTTGCAGGCGTTCGAGTCCGGTGGTGTACGCAAAGCGCATGGTATGGGCGGCATGCGCCGGCCCAAAGTCCAAACCTGCAACGGCTGCAACGCGAGCGCCAGCCAAGAGTGCAGCCGAGAATGCGCTGCTATCTGACGAATGCGCCGAGATGTCACCGTACACATAAAACGCACCATCAGGCATAACGGGCACATCAATGTTTAAGGTTTTTAACGCGGGCACCAGATAATCACGACGTTGTCTGAACGCTTCCCGTCGTTGCTCAAAAAGCGCCAGAGCTGCTGGTTCAAAACAAGCGATTGCGCCGTGCTGTGCCAGTGTGGGCGCACAGATCGCGAGGCTTGCTGCCATTTTTTCGATCGGCTCAACCATATGTGTTGGAACGACCATCCAACCTAAGCGCCACCCGGTCATGTTGAAGTATTTAGAAAAACTATTCAGGATAATGAGGTTGTCATCGATCGCGAGCGCGGATTGTCGAGTACCGTCGTACGACAGACTCAGATAAATTTCGTCCATCATCACAAAACCGTTGCGCGCGTGCACTTGCTTGATCAGACGCGTGAGGGCATCGCGGGGAATCGAGGTGCCGGTGGGGTTGCTAGGCGAGGCAATCAACACACCGCGTGTAGCAGGCCCCCAGTGCTGTTCAATGTCTGTGTCAGATAATTGAAAGCGATTTGCGATGGTGGTGGGGATCAGTTTTGTGGTGCCGCCCGCGGCCCCGACAAAATTTCGGTTGGGTGGGTAACAGGGGTCGGGCATCAATACTTCGTCGCCCGGGTTAACGAGCGCCATGGCGGCAAGTAGTAGTGCGCCACTTGCACCTGAGGTCACGATGACGCGATTGGGGTCGACCTGGGTGCCGAGTTGTTCGCAATAGAACCTGGCGATCGCTTCCCTGAGTTCGGGCAGGCCTGCAGGGGGTGAATAGCCACTTTTTCCAGAACGCGCGGCGCTCTCCATCGCTTGGACGACCTGCGGAGCTGCGGTAAAGTCGGGTTCGCCCACGCCAAGGCTGATAATGTCGATACCAGCGCGCTGTAGAACCGAGGCTTGTTTAAAAAGTTCAACCGCATGAAAGGTCACGGTATCGGCGGTGCGCGCTGCAAGAACTGTCATGACCTATCTCCCTTTTGAGGCTGAATTGTAGTGGTTACGCCAACATCCAGACGTGCTTTTCTGACAGGACGCCGCGTGCCGGTTGCACCTTGGGATCAATTTTGTGCCCGACTGGCCCGCTCATGCTTGGGGCCTGTGCGTCTTGATCGCGCGGATGATGGTCACAGACAGCAGGCGCAAGCGTGGCTTGAGCCGAGGCGTCCCGAGGATGTTGGGCATGCGCGCGCCTTATGCCTTGAATATGGGGTGTCGCTGGTGTTGGTCGGCTGCGCCCGCCCCGCCTCGGCACAGCGGGCGATACTCTGGGTGGCACCGCTCACGCAGGGTGCAAAGTTCGACTTAGTCGACGCCCAGCTTGGTTTATGGCGGGTGGACGCAGGTTGCAAGCTCTCAGACTTGCAAGACACGGGTTTATTTGTGGCCTTGAGTCAAGCTGCTGACACGACGGTGGCCCAGTGGTTTGCGTCAACAGTCACGGACTGTGGCGTGGAACAAGGTTCAGCGAGCTGCTCGGTTGAGCGGGCAGAGGTGATGTTGGCAGATGGCACCATTGAAATACTTGGACCTTTCGGTGCCACTGCGCAGTCTCCCTTGCGCAG
>CALQNE010000283.1 GCA_943331855.1 Bordetella parapertussis | reverse complement strand
GAGCGATTAAGGTGATTCTTCACATTGCGCAAATCATAGCACCGCGTGCACTGAAAACAACCGCCTGCTAAGCCAGTCGATTTGCGCTTGGAAACGCTATCGATCAGATCTCATATGCACTCAATTTCACGAGAGAGCACCCATGGACAAGAGCATATTCCCCCTGGATGCGTCATTAGAGCAAGAATTTGATGCGTAACGGTTGAGCTAAGCAAATGAGTCTTGAGCAATTTCCAGAAGATCTTCTCGGTTTGGCGCTTGTTGTGCTGATGCTGGGCATCCGCCACGGTTTCGATCCCGACCATTTGGCGGCCATCGATGGGTTGACTCGCTACAACAGCAGCGAGCGGCCAGTACTCGCCAAAATGGCTGGGCTGCTTTTTTCGTTAGGTCATGGTTTGGTGATCGTGCCGCTTTCAATCTATGCGGCAAGCCTGGCAAAAACATTCGATGTCCCTGCTTGGTTCGATACGTTCGGCACCTGGGTGTCAATCATGATTTTGCTTGGGTTGGGGGTCTTAAATCTGTTGAGTGTGCTGCGTACGCCCGCACACGAAGCGGTGCAACTCAAAGGCTGGCGTCAAAGTTTTTTTGCACGCATGCTGAACGTGCGTCATGCGGGTGCCATGCTTGCTGTGGGTGCCGTGTTTGCGCTGTCTTTTGACACGCTGAGTCAAGCGTCTTTGTTTGCAGTTCTGGCCAGCAAATACCAGGCTTGGCACGTTGTGGTGATTTTTGCGCTGCTCTTTGTGGTTGGGATGCTGATTACCGATGGCATCAACGGCTTATTCATCGCTAAGTTGATCAAAAGGTCTGATCGCTCGGCGCGAGTTGCCTCACGAGTGATGGCGCTTGCAATCTCGGGCGTGAGTATCTTGGTTGCGGTCGTGAGTATCTTGAGTGAAATGAGTCCAAATTTTGACGGATGGCGCTCGGGCAAAGAGATCTGGCTCGGGGGGCTTATCGTTGCCATCATGGTCGTCAGTTACTTTGTGGGGCAGCGGTTGAGCAAGCCCTATTTGGCTAAGTAAAATTATGTATATGCAGGTTGCATGTCATCGTTGAGTCGATATAAGAATTTTTACGCTTCATAGGTGAGGTGCTATTGTAATATTTACGCTTCATAAGTGAAGCGATATTCTTATATTTGCGCTTCAACTTTGAAACGATTAAATATATAATACGCTTTATGTACCTCTGGCAAGCGCCCAATTGGCCCAATTTTCAATACGATCTGACTGCTTTGCAGCCGACTTTGGCGCGGGCGCGGGTCGCGCAGGGGCGTGTGCTGGGTCTGGCTGGTACGTTGCAGTTGGTCGATCTGGCTCAACTAGAGCTTGAGGGCTGGGCAGCTGAGGCCGTCGCCACCGCCGAAATCGAAGGCGAGGTGCTGCAAGTTCACTCGGTGCGTGCCTCGGTCGCCCGCAGGCTTGGCTTGCCCGGCGCACCGAATGTGTTTCGCGATGCCCGTACCGAGGCCACGCTTGATGTGTTGCAAGCTGCGATCAAACGTTGGCAACATCCCTTAAGCGACGAAGACCTGTTCACGTGGCAGGCGGCGTTGTTTCCTGAAGGGCGCAGTGCGGGCGTCAAGATACAAATAGGTGCGTATCGACAGCACACTCAGGCCATGCAGATTGTCACAGTCAAGTACGGTGCACCAGATATTGTTCATTACCAGGCGCCTGCTTCAGTTGATGTGCCCGCGCAGATGATGCAATTGATTGCTTGGTTTAATGACAGCGCAAAGAGTTGCGATGGCCTAGTGCGCGCGGCGCTTGCACACCTATGGTTTGAGGCGATTCACCCCTTCGAGGATGGTAATGGTCGAGTGGGGCGTGCGCTCAGTGAGTTGGCGCTTGCGCAAGACATGCAAAGTTCGCAGCGTATCTGGAGCTTATCCCAACAAATCATGAATGATCGTTCGGGATACTACGAGCAACTACAAGCCGCAACGTCAAGTGACACACTTGATGTGACACCTTGGGTTGAGTGGTTTGTTGCTTGCATCGAACGCGCTGCACAGGCGGCGCTTAGGCAAATGAAAGCCGCAATTGAAAAGACCCGCTACTTTTCAACGCTCAGAGATTTGCACCCCACGCTTACTGCATCTCAATTAAAGATCTTGGGGAAGCTGTTTGAGGCGCAGCCTGAGGGGTTTTTAGGGGGAATGAGCACGTCTAAATATGTGAACATTACTGGCCAGTCACGCGCCACCGCCTATCGCGAGCTCACAGACATGACTCAGTTGGGGTTGCTTGAGCAATACGGTCAGGGGCGAGGTGCGCGTTACCGGCTGATAGTAAAAAGTTAAACGCTTATTATCTTGCTGAATATGGCGAGAAAAGAAAAAAGTAAGGGAAGCATGTCAAAAGTAACTCACCCTAGTAAGGGGAAGATTGCAGTTCCGATCCCAGTTCAAAAGGCTTTAACGCGTGAGTCGGCCAATAAACTCGAGTTTAAATTGATGGCGATATCGGTTAACTCTTTAAAGGGAACCTTTGAAAAACCGTCTAAAGAAGTCAGTATCGCCGACATGAATCAGGCAATCATGAAAAAGGGCAGTAAGTTTTGCTAATCGGTTTCGATGGGGTTATGCAACGATCCTGCCCTTTCAGTGGAGAGCGTCCAAACTAAGTGCAATGACGCTGCTCGAATAAAGCTAGACACCCATCTGCGTAGCAAGGTCCCGAATATCTTTCGCCACCACATCCCACGCCTCGGTTGCAACGAGGTTGTCTGTTTGCGTCGGGCCATACTCAGTTGGCCGCGGCCAAAACGCAGTTTTCAGCCCACAGTTTTTAGCGGCGAGCAGATCGTTGTTGTGTGCTGCGCACATCATCACCTCTGAGGGATCTAAGCGCAGCGCGTGGCATACGCCAAGATACGACTCGGGTTGAGGCTTGTAGCAACGAAACACTTCAGTAGATAAATTCAAATCCCAGGGCAGGCCCGTGTATTTGGCGATGTCAGTCAGCAGTGAGATGTTGCCGTTTGAAAGTGGGGCAATGATGTATTTGCTTTTTAAACGCGTTAAGCCGCCCACTGCATCAGGCCAACCATCTAAGCGATGCCAAACTTTGTTAACGTGCTCGCGTTGCGCCTCTGTCATTTTGCTGAGGCCATACTGCTCAGTCAGCACGTCAAGCGATTCGCGGTGCAACACATCCAGCACAGTGAATTCGCGCTTGCCGCTCCGGCAAGCCTCCATTGAGGGCTGATACATGCTGCGCCATTGTTCAGCAAATAAAGTCCAGTCAGCCTGAAAGCCGTTGGCGTTTCCCCATTGAGTGAGGTCCCGCACGATACTGCCGCGCCAGTCTACGACTGACCCAAAGGTGTCGAATACCATTGCTTTAACGGTTGAGTGAAGAGAGGGCATGCTTTGTGCTCCGAATTTTGATTGTGAGTGATTCTACAAGGTCAAAAAGTTTATCAATTTCACTGACCCCACTTCGTCACAAGGTGCTCAGTAAACCAGTCACATGCTGCGCCAGCAGTTTCTGCCAGACGTATCCCATAGGGCTCGTAGTGGCCGCCCTTGAAGAGATGTAATTTTTTTGGTTCGTGCGCCGTTGAGTAGGCCGCTAACTGATCATCAGTTGGGCAGCGTGTGTCGTTGGTGGCGAGCACCATCAACAAGGGGGTAGGCGAAATGCGTGGCAAAAAGGCACCCGGTTCGTACGCCATGCGCAAGTCGCGCGTGCGCAGTGTCACTGCGTTCACATAGCCGGTGCCTTTGCCAGCCACAATACTCCAGGCATAGCTTTCAGAACCTTCGGTTGAAATCGGCACCATCTTGGGTGGTAGGCCCTTTGCGCGATTGAGGCGATCCTCATTGAGCTCGGCCAAGAAGCCATCGAACTTATCTGTCGGAATTGAGCGCAGGGTATTTCTGTAACCGCTGATGGTTGGCACTTGCGAGACCACGCACTTCACGCGGCGATCTGTTGCAGCCACCACTAATACATGGCCACCCGAATAGCTTGTGCCCCACAGGCCAATGCGATCGGCGTCGACTTCAGGTTGCATGATGGCGTAGGTGATCGCATCGCGCATGTCAGAGATTTGTTGCGCGGGGTCAAGTTCACCGCGGGGCTCGCCCGCGCTTTTGCCTGTGTTGCGATGGTCGTATACCAAGCAGGCAAAACCTGCAGCGCAGAACACGTCAGCAAACTTGTCGAGCGCCATCTCTTTGATCGCACCAAAGCCGTGGCTCATGACGATGGTCGGGTAAGGTGCCACACCAGAGTCGGGTGTGTAGAGCCAACCGTCTAGCTCGCAGCCGCCAGCAAAAAACTTAAT
>CALQNE010000282.1 GCA_943331855.1 Bordetella parapertussis | reverse complement strand
TGTTCACTCGCTGCAACTTTGCTGACGCGTACCGGCAAAAGAACGGCGGCCGGATCTGACTGACCGACTAGTTTGCCTTGGCGGAATTGCCATCGCCACTTGTGCAGTTGATTTGCATTGATACGATGGGCCAAGGCAACCGCCGCGATCGATACGTTTGGAGAGAGGGATTCTTTAACGATCTGCACCTTCTCGGCGGCAGTGCGACGACGACGGGAATGTGAGGCGGGAAGAACAGGAAGATCTGCCAAGATAAGTGTCCGCTTATTTTTAGGTGGACACCTATTCTCGCTAGAAGGCCAGGGAATGACTAGACGGTGCTGACCGGACGCTTACATTAAAACTGGGTTGCCCTTTGTGATACAGGCTAGCAACTTTTTGGTACTCAGAGGCAAATAATTTTCGATCATCTGCCTCAACCAAACTGAAGGCTGGATTCTGGGCAATGACTAAGTTGTCCGATTTGGGAAATCTCTCTTGCTTTCGGTTTTGATACCGATCGGTTTTAACAAAATCTAGGACTGGTGGATAATCTAGCAGACAATAAACGTCGTAGTAATGCCTCAAGAAATTTCTAGGAAATCCTTTACCTTCTTTGTATTGGCGATACTTAGTAGAGATAGTTTGTAACTTCTCTACAAACGTATATTCAGGTAAATAACATAAGACCTTGGTGGCTCTGTTGTCATCAATCTCTTTGACGTGCTGAATCCCGTAGTCATAGGCCCACGACGAAATATCTACCGGTTTATTGGGTGTGGTGTCGTCAAAGCCTAATTCCAATAATCTTTTTCAACTAATGAGGGATCAATGCCCATTGCTTCTGATACGGCTGCAATCAGATCGTTGAAATCCTTGTGGTCATGCAAGAGCATTAAGCGCTCGCTCTTTGGGAGACGCGCAACCAAGACAACACTCGCTTCTTAGTTCTTTCGGCACCGTATGCAGCGACTGACTTCCCTAGCTTGGCTGGCTCAAAGCTAGATAACTGCCTCTGTGCGTTGACTAATACATCGCCCTTATTCTCAGCCAGAGAGTCAAGGTTATTTAATAGGTCAACAAATAAGAATTCTTTATTTATCTTTTTGGGAAAGCGTGGCTTCATACGAAACTCAAAACTTCTATTACCTAATTTGAACGCGCCATGTCGCTTATGGTTATATACGACCGTTTTGTTGTATAGCTGGGTTGTCCCCAAGCCCAAGGCGTTATAGCTATTAGGTGAAAGCAACAAAAAATCTTCATCTTTTAAAAAGGCGGCCACCAGATCTTCATCCTTTGGCGGCACCCTGCCGAAGGCCGAGGATCTAGGTGCGTAATACAGCCCTTGAGCAAGTTTTTCTAAATCACCTGAGACAACCAATTGCTTTAAATGTCGATCGACCGCGTTCGAATCACTTAAAAAGTCTTCTCTTCTGTAAACATGGCCCTTCTTTAGCTGCGAGCGCAGCCTTCCCAGTGCGCTGTTGCGCAGTTCAGGAGTGACTCTTGCGGGCTGTTTGGGTAAGCTTTTTTGCATGATTTTTTATTTAAATTTCATGCATATTAGCATCAAGATGCGATGATCACAACCGTTACGTAAAGAAACACCCAAAAGACAAAACCCCCACCATTTCTGGTGAAGGTTTACATACTGGTGCCCCCCATGAGTCGAACACGACGCCAACGGATCATGAGAGCAGATAACCAAAGAAAACCATTAGGATTTCAAGAGGTTACGCGGCCTGTTTGTCGGTGTGTGAGCTTTTGTGTGGCGTGATTAACGAACGCGTAAAAGGAGCTATTTTGGTCTTTGGTTTTGAAAGTTAAAAAACTTTGGAGTACGGTCCTTTGCACCATGTTGCCTCAAACGTTCTCTCGCGGGAGTCGCGCTGATCATATTACTTGTATACCGTATAGTTTCAATGTAACGATAGGAATAATGATGACCAAAATGTACAACCCACCTCACCCAGGTCTTACGCTAAAAGAAGATATTCTTCCAGCACTAGCAATCACTGTGACAGAGGCCTCTGAGCAACTTGGTGTTACTCGCGCCGCTTTTTCCAGAGTGATTAATGGCAAAGCTGGCATTTCCCCAGAAATGGCGCTGCGTATTGAAGCTTGGTTAGGCGAAAAGAATGGCGGAAGTGCAAGCGTTTGGCTATCGCTACAAGCAGCCTATGACTTATGGCAAGTTCGTAAATCTGGGCTACCCAAAGTCAAGCATGCGTTTATTCCGGCCTTAGCCTAGGCGTCTCGTAAAGTAACTGACCTGCCCAAGGATTTTCAGACCAAGCTTTGCTACCATTTCCCCACGCGCGGTGTCTCACTAGGTGAGGCCACGCAGAAAAAAAACATAGAAAGTCGTCAGACTACGACAGCCAAAAAAAACTCGAAAAATCTATTCTGTACTAGTCGCGCGCTGGTCGGTAAACTTATAAGCATCTTAAAAGGTGACAAGGGCTGAAAGCCTTCTGTCGCAAAGAGCATGACCGTCAGCGCTCATTCCAGCCGCTCTATCGAATAACCATCTAAATCTTAGAGCGTTTTTTAGACAAGATATGTTCACCAAATTCGAGGCTGGCGTTTCGGCTTTCTGTATTCCCTCTCACACACCTCGGGTGATTAGACCGTATTCGGTCACGACGTATCGCATACTAGTTAGATCACCGTTGGGACGACTCGCTAAATGTGAAGTCAAACAACGAACCTTACCCGAGCATGACTGGTTAATTGAGCTTGGATTAGCGCTCGATCGTATTGCACTATTTCCTGACTTCATCGCCGCACAAGACAAACATAAGTTTGAATACGAGTTCAATGTAAGCTGGGTAGACGACGATATCTTTGATGAATCTCTTTGGGGCTGCCGAGACTGGTTACAGTCGTCAGTGATGGATACTGTGTCATCTTTGAATGGCGCAACGTATTCAGAGGACTTTCGGCCACAACTCGAGGCAGAAATCACAGCCTATCTTTCTGATTGTCTGGCTGGCTTAAAACGTGATCTTGATCCCGTAAGTGTCGCACTTTCCTCAACCTCTGAGGGCTTCAAATGCACACTCTATAACTATTTTCAATGCAG
Organism: Bordetella parapertussis; assembly: GCA_943331855.1. GTDB lineage: Bacteria > Pseudomonadota > Gammaproteobacteria > Burkholderiales > Burkholderiaceae_B > Zwartia > Zwartia parapertussis_H. Next base: position 1,240 of record CALQNE010000282.1, on the reverse strand, counting down.
CAACCCTCAAATCACACTAGCGCGACAGCAAGCAATACAGAGCTTTCCATTTTTAGCGGACAGAATCCTGCTAAAAGGTTATGAAGACGTTAGACAAGTGATTGACGCAAGAGCCGCCCTTGCCCCCGTGCTCGCGAAACGTTTCAAGATATCGGTTACGCATTTAAGGCGTCTGTGCAAATTCCCTTTCAGTCACAGCAATGATCGCGTTGGCAAGCATCTCAACAGCCCTGAAACCTTATGGCCGTTATTTTCAAATGTTCCACCAGATAAAGTCCCTGACGATCCCGAGCAATGGGCGACCTTTAATTCGTTGGTTAGGCGTATTTATGATTTGACTAAACTACCAATCAACCTGCCTTTGAATCGCAGCATCTTAGACCAGTGCCTAACGAACCCCAAGTCTCATCAAATTTTTACTGGCGAACGTTGGCGAGATACTCGACTCGAATTGGAATCCATCTTGGAGGCCTGGGCGCAAATCTCAAGATACCTTTTACGAGGCAAGTATTCATACATAGAAGCTGACTTACGCGCCACGAGTCTGCAAATAGCGTTAATTGAAAAGCTAGGCATCACACAGCTCGCTAAACTAGCTTCGCGATGGGATCAATGCTACCAACACGCCGAAAGAGTATGTGAGGTCTCAGCACCGAGGGGCCACAGCGGAAGATGGCCGACCATATTAAAAGAGCCTCTGCGTTTGGGTTCGTTAATTGTTGTACCAATGGCTAACGCAACGGCTCTTCAAGCTGAGGGAAAAAGAATGACCAACTGCGTCTCATCCTATTCCTACGGGTGCCAGCGTGGTACCTGTCAGATCTGGTCCTTACGAGATGAAGCGGGAACATCGATTGCTAATTTACGCACTTACGTTGTAGATGCGGATAACGGCATCAAAACCATCGTGATCGCAGAATTAAAAGCGCCAGAAAATAAGAAACCATCACCAGAGGCTATTCAAAGCAGTGAGTTATTGCTTGAAGCGATCAAAGCGCATCCTGAAGAGTTCAAGCAATACCTTGCATGGCAAATGAAAATTGCTGCTATTTCAATTTCAGCAATTACCGAAGCTCATTACGTACGCCCGACATTGGTGGCAATGAAACAAGTACTGGCGGATAAGTATGATTTAACGGACTTGTTCACCGAGATGCTTGGCGAAGGTGAAGATTTAAAGCGTCTTGTTGTTGAAGAGTAGCTAAATAACGCCCATAGTCGGATTGAGATCCGGCCAGCT
>CALQNE010000281.1 GCA_943331855.1 Bordetella parapertussis | reverse complement strand
GTACGCATGCCAGCTGATGCAGCTGGAAAATTTGCCGAGGGCAAGAAAATAATTTGACCCTGAACGTCTTTAACATCAAGCGTGCGAAGTAAGGTACTTAAACCGATCTGACCTTCATACTCATCGCCGTGGTTGCCAGCCATTAACAGCACAGTCGGCCCTTTACCGTTCTTAATGCTGGCGACTGGAATTGGAATCCAACCATAAGCAGAGCGATGAATCGAGTGCGGCAAGCGCAAAAAACCTACATGCTTGCCCGCTTGATCAAAAGGGACTTCAGAGCTGATGCGACTGCTTGGCTTTGTCATGATTGTCTCTAGTTATTCGAATAAACAAGCGCGAACCCCCTTTGTATTAGGTTTCTAGGTGACTTGGCAAATGCAAAACCCGCCAAAGCATTGTATAAACACCCTCAGAAGGCAACTACGCACCATTTGCCTCAACAAAAGAAAAGTTCTGACTCATATGCAACCAAGCAAGCAAGCTACGTTTGTTCATACTCGAACCACGCACCCCACCGATCGAGCCGCTCGCGAGGCGGTCTTAGCAAATCCTGGTTTCGGCAAATACTATTCCGATCACATGGTGGCGATTGACTGGGATGTCGAACACGACTGGCATGGGGCCCGTGTGACGCCTTACGCACCGTTGACGCTCGACCCTGCCTCATTGGTTTTGCACTACGCTCAAGCGGTGTTTGAGGGCCTCAAAGCCTATCGGCACGCAGATGGCTCAATCTGGACCTTCCGCCCCGAGGTCAACGCTCAGCGGTTTAGTCATTCTGCTGAGCGTCTGGGTTTGCCAGAGTTGCCACACGCTTTATTCGTGCAATCGCTTAAAGAGCTTGTCAGTCTTGATTGCGACTGGGTACCTGGCGAAGTAGAAAGCAGCCTGTACCTTCGTCCCTTCATGATCGCCAATGAAAACTCGTTAAGCGTGCGCGGCGCAGACAAGGTCGTTTACTACGTGATTGGAAGCCCTGCCGGCCCCTATTTTTCAACTGGTGTCACTCCTGTGCCAATCTGGGTGTCCACCCAAAGAACACGCGCGGCACGCGGCGGCACGGGCTATGCAAAATGCGCAGGCAATTATGCCGGTTCGCTTGCCCCGCTCAAAGACGCACGCAAGAATGGCTGCCCGCAAGTACTGTTTTTAGATTCTGAACACGGCCAATACCTCGAAGAACTTGGCGGCATGAATATTTTTATTGTGCAAAAAGACGGTAGTCTAGTTACACCAGCGCTCTCAGACAGCATCTTGCCTGGGGTGACACGCGCCAGCATCATCGAGCTTGCACGCTCAGGGGGCCGCGTAGTTCACGAGCGCCCGATCAGCCTCACAGAAGTTCGTGACGGACTCGCCTCTAAACATATCACTGAGCTATTTGCTTGCGGCACTGCGGCGTTGATTTTTCCGATTAGCGCTTTAAAAAGTGAAGAATTTTTGTATGGCAATGACAGTACAGTCGCAGGGCCTGTGACCCTGGCCTTGCGCCAACAACTGCTTGATATTCAGTACGGAAAAACGATAGACACGCGTAACTGGATGGTGCGGCTGGCTTGACGCGTTAGCAATAAAGTTTCGCTGCCTCTTTTGCCTCAACGAGCCTAGTGGCCTGCAGTGGCACAAGCTTCTGTGTCAGCGCTTCAAGAATTTTTGCATCAGCTGTATCGGGATGACCGCAATTAAAAGGCGGCGCAGGGTTGTATTCGATGACTAATTGAATCGTTTTTGCTGCGTCTTCACCAACAACCTCGGCGGCAATTGCCAAGGCAAAATCAATACCAGCGGTAACACCGCCACCCGTAATACGATTGCGATCAACGACCACGCGATCGCGCGAGATGATCGCGCCAAAGTGTGGCAATAAGTCTAGAGACGTCCAATGCGTGGTGGCACGATAACCTTGTAACAAGCCAGCCGCCCCGAGCACCAAGGAACCAGTGCAAACTGAGGTCACGTACTTTGCGTGTTGAGCTTGGGCACGAATAAATTCAAGAACCGAGCGATCTTTCATCAAGGCACTGACCCCATGCCCACCGGGTATAAAGATCAAATCAAGGGTCGGTACATCATCAATCGTGAAGTCAGGAACAAATTTCAAACCACCTTTCGCCACGACAGGTTGCAAGGTTTTCGCAATAATCTTGACCTCACAGCCCGGCATTTTTGAAAACACCTCATAGGGTCCGGTAAAGTCGAGTTGCGTCATGTCGTGAAAAATTAACATGCCAATAATCATGGTTGACTCCGAGTCGAGGTGTGGATAAGTGTTGACGCACTATAATGAGGCATAAAATCAAAGTCAATCAATAAAAATGGAGACAGCACTATGTATGCACGCATCCTCACAGCGCTAGTGGCTACCGTCATGTCAGGGCTGATTCACACCGCCCAGGCTCAAGATTTTCCAACCAAACCCTTAAAAATGGTGATCCCGTTTCCACCAGGAGGCGCAGGTGACATCACAACGCGCATTCTTGCTGACACCATGGCAAAAGGCTTAGGTCAACCCGTCATCGTTGATAACCGACCAGGTGCCGGCGCGGTAACGGGTTACGAGTTTGCTGCACGTGCGCCGGGTGATGGCTACACCATACTGGTTGTGTTTCCAAGCTTTGTGATTAATCCTGCGATACGAACAGGCCTGTCTTACGACCCCATCAAAGATTTTGAAGCAGTTGGTCAAGCGATGTGGTTACCCATGGCGATTACCGTTGGCCTCAACGTGCCTGCGACTTCACTCAAAGAACTGATCGCGTTGGCACGTGCCAAGCCGGGCGAAATTGCATACGGCACGCCTGGTGTGGGCACGACGCATCATGTCGCGACGGAAATGTTAAGACTCGCTGTCGGTATCAATATTTTTCATGCGCCCTATGCTGGCGGTGTTCCTGCCTTGACAGCGGTCACTGGCGGACACCTTCCGATGGCAGTCACCAACGTCACTGAGGCTGCACCTTTTGCAAAAAGCGGTAGAGTTCGCGTGCTGGCGGTAACGTCTGCTGAACGCGCAGCTGCTTTACCCGAGGTTCCCACCTTACGAGAGCTGGGCTACCCTGAACTCGAAGCGACCAACTGGAGCGGACTGGTTGTACCAAAAGGTACTCCATCTGCTGTGATCGCTCGTTTGAACGCAGAGTTGGTACGCGCATTGAATAACAAAGACGTACAAGAGAAATTCAAAGCAAACGATATGTTTCCGTTACCCGGCACTCCACAACAATTTGCTACGTTCATTCAAGCTGAGGCGCTACGTTTTACAAAAGTCGCAAAAGAGGCCGGCGTTAAAGCAGACTAATTCTTAGAGGGCAAGGTGGTTATTGCACACAATAAATAAGTCACCGCCTTAGAATCAACTGCGTCTAAGCACCACGGGCAAGTTCAACAATCCGCTTCCAACGAATATTTTCACGAAGCATTTCTGGTCGCAACTCTTTGCTGCCTACAACCTCAACGGTCATGATTTGCTTAGAGCAAAATTCTTTAAATTGTTCGGTACGCGCAATCGCACTGATTTCACCCGACAGCAATTCTAAAATTGTTGTCGGTGTATTTGCCGGCGCCATAAAATCTAACTGCGACGACACTTCAAAATCTTTTAAACCAGTTTCTGCGGCAGTCGGAATATCCGGCATGGCCTCCCAGCGGCTTGAACCTGTTACCGCCAACACACGCAACTTCTTAGCTTGTAAAAGCGGCAACACCCCGGCCGGCGTCTGGCAGGTAAAGTCAATGCGCGCTGCCGCAACATCCGTAATGGCCGAATTCGTTGCTTTATAACTAATATGTCGCCCCTTCGTCGCCGTTGCATCATTCAATACAACCGAACACAGATGGGCCGTACTACCGATTCCTTGAGATGAGTACGTCAACAGGTCTGGGTCGCGCTTCATCGCTGCAATCAACTCTGGCAACGATTTATAAATTGAATCGTCAGCCACCACAACCGCCAGTGGTACACGCAATACTCGGGCCACGGGAGCAAAATCTTTAATGGGATCGTATGTCGTAATTGCCTCGCCAGAAAGTGGCAACAGATACAGAGGAATCCCAGTCAAAATAATGGTGTAACCATCAGGCGGCGAATTGGCCGCCCCGGTATAGCCCAGAAGCCCACCCGCTCCAGAGCGATTATCCACAACCACCGGAGTATTTAAGCGCTTGGACAGTGGTTCAGTAAAAAAACGGGCCGTTGCGTCAATTGCGGTCCCGGGTGATGCCGGGACAATAATTTTGATTGGACGCGAAGGAAACTGTTGCCCGAACACTTGGGGCGAACTAAGCACGGACAAGGCCCCAGCGCCTAAAAGTATTTGTCTTC
>CALQNE010000280.1 GCA_943331855.1 Bordetella parapertussis | reverse complement strand
ACCAAGAGTTCCGCTTGTGAATCGTGAACGTATGCTTATGATCCGAATTGTATGTTGATGGAAATTCACCTTGCTCATATAGATCCTCATCAGGAATCAAGCAGATCATATGCCCACCGGGCTTTAATATCCTTAGCCAGTTATCAAGTGCAATGCTGGGGTTTCGCATGTGTTCTAGGCAATGTGACGAATGTACAAAATCCAACGTATTGTCCGGGATACTCTCCATGAGTTCAGCGTCTCCGTCAGGCATATCCCAGGCACGACAAGACTTCATGAGAGGAAATAACTCGTAGTATTGCGATATGGAGTCTGGACCCGCTCCAATATCAATACCATCCCCGACGATATAGCGTGTCGCATATCTCGAGTCTCGTATCTTGCCGAAAATTGATTTGCTGGATTCGTACATATTATTTATCCCTGTAACTTGATTTGAATGGCTACTGTCCGGTTTAATCCATTTAATTTCTAGCTAGCGCTAGTATTAACTCGATTGGTGGCGCGTTTAAACTGGGTACCGTCAATGCCTGATTTTTCTATGCTTTAAAAACCGAGATTTGCGTCAAAGCTGGGTTGTGCTCATCCCGAACAGCTTCTGCAAGCGCCGAAAGCTGCTTTAAGTACTTCGAAACCGGAAAATGCGCGCGATGCTCTTTGGCAAAGAAGTGACATTTTTCACGATGCAGCGCGGGCGAATTGATGATCCACTCGGCTTTACTGTACAGATTGCCTGGCGCTCCATCAAAAAACAGATCGCTAAAGTCGCTGCCCAGAGAAGCCTGATGTGACCAGTTCGCGCCAGCAAGAAACGCTGAACTTTGGGCTGCTGCGCGTTGGGTTTGATCGTTGAGCAGATCGTTCACATCGGAAACATCCAGGACTCCATAATTGGAAGAGAATTGCGTTGCACCACGAGCAACTGAATCAACATCCAAAAACTCATGCTTGGGATTGTTCATCGCTTTAAGGCGATCCCAGCCGTTTCCGTAAATTTTTAGTGGCATGTCTGCCAGCTCTAATACAAGATACTCAGCAACCATGTTGCGATAAGTCTTGTGCAGCAAATTATGGACAATAAAACGAACACTGATTTCTTGCTCTGTAACAAAATCCTGCTGGATTTTTTCCATGGCAGTGGGCGTCAATAACGCATCAATCGTCTCGTGCAAATTCTTACGGTTTCCCCGAATAAACTCGGCAGAAATTTCTTCATCCGCGTTGCCCAGAAAATCCACAAGGTTGCGCTGGGGCAGGCCACTCCAGGATTCGTACGTCTTTACGTTGTCTTCCAAATCCCGCAGCAAAACAAAATAATCGCCAGAAAATTTCTCGATGTTATTTTTTGGGAAAATTATAGGAAGTTCAAGAAAAAGAGCCTGTTCTTTACGTGGCAAATACTTGTTTGCAAAGTTGGAATAGGATTGTGCCGCGTAAGCATGCCTGACCCACGACGAGTTCGCACTATGATTTTCGAGATTGAGAGAAGGATGATCCCGGTGGTAACACAACAGCGGTATTTGAAGTTCGTCCCAAACTGATGGCATTTGGCTGCCATCAGACTTCAAGCGCGAACCAAAACCATCCCAAGTAAAAGCAAACTCTACGCCATTTGTTTTATGCTCTTCTCGCAACTCGGGCAAAAACTGATCCCCTAAATCGATAATACGAACGGCCTTACCCTCCTCTTGCAGTACGCTTTTTAAGCAATCACTAAAGTCCGCGAACTGATTGTTTTCACCACCCGTCCAATTAAGTATGACGATGCTCATTTAAATGCCTTAAGTAGCGATTAACCAGTCAACATTGAACTAGCTCGAAAAAAAAATCGAGTCCACGTCCAAAGCAAAGAGTGTCCCTCTAAACCCCGCCCTTTATTCACCCGAATAAGCCGAGTTTTCGACGGTTTATTACCGTATTAACCCTAGCAGGCACCGTCGAGACCTTGCACTTGACGGGGACAAACCACCTAAAAAACAACGACAGGATTCTCGTGATTCCAATAAAAAATCGGCCACTACGGGCCGATCATCAGGCGTTGAAAACGCACTTATTCTGCCTGTAAGCCCGCGTCGGCAAACGCCTTGGCCCAACCTTTGAGCTGCACTTGCATAAAATCCCCCAACTCATTCGGCGTCGAGCCTCCCAGCGCAAAGCCTTGGCGGTCGATTTTTTCGCGGACCTCAGGATTTGCGATCGCAGCCCGTACGGCTTCGCTCATGCGCATGGCAATTGCTGGTGGAACATCAGCCGGCCCAAACATTGCAGCCCACGTGTCAGCCCCAAGCGGGGGGAGGCCCGCTTCGGCACCGGTTGGGATATCGGGCATGATCGCCGAGCGCGCAGGTAATATGATGGCGAGCGCTTTAAGCCTGCCCTCTTTGACATGCGCGAGCGTACCGGTGGGTGTGGCAAACGTAAATTGCACATGCCCTCCCAAAATATCGTTGATGGCCGGAACCTCGCCTTTATACGGAATCAGGTTGAGATCCAGCTTGGCAACGCTTTTTAATTGGCCATATAACAACTGCGTGACCCCCCCATAGCTACCATAATTAAGTTTGCCGGGATTGGCGAGCGCATGGGCAATCAGTTCTTGAGCAGTCTGAACCGGAAGCGAGGGGCTGGCCACCAACACAATGACATAGCGCCCGATCAGAGAAATGGGTGTAAAGCTTTTGAGGGGATCGTACGGTGGATTTTTTTTTAGTAACGGCACCTGCATCATCGGCGTATATGAGGCCAATAAAAAAGTGTAGCCATCGGGCGCAGCACGCATCACAAATTCAGCTGCAATTGCGCCATCTGCACCCGGCTTGTTTTCGATCACAACGGGCTGACCAAGGCTTGCGCTCATCGCCTGCGCCAAAAGGCGCGCGACCACGTCGGTCGAGCCGCCAGGCGGAAAGTGCACAACCACCCGCACCGATTTGGTCGGCCAGGCTTGCGCGCTCGCTAAATTGACGGAACCCGCACTACACAGCAGACCGATCAACAAGGCAATACGTCGAAAAAGATCAAAAGACATGATTTAGGCCCTGAGTTCTGTTCAGCGAGCCAATGCGGTCGCCTATGAAAATGAACCTTACCCGACTCGCCAAATTTAGAAAAGCCATCTTTCGAAGGGTTAACGCGCATATTGCCAGAAGCCCGCCGGGACCTCATCCCTGTAAAACATTAAGTGATATGCTTTGCAGTCACAAAAAAAAGGGCACGACATGTCGGATCCCCTCAAAGAGAAAATTTCGCAATTTTTACCGGCCTCAACAAAGCTGCTCACCGGCTTTGAACTTGTTAAAAGTGGCTCAATCGCGCTCTTTGCCTTTTGTACGGCCGCCATAACCGGTCTGACCATTTTTATGTCGATCACCACTTCAGAAGTGATATTTGAACCCTTAATTGTTCCTTCGGTCTTCTCTGACCAAGGCTTTAGCCCCGAAATCACCACGACGCGTATTCTGGATGAGGTTGCACGCATCAATGCACTTTCTACCAGCACCAAAGATAAAAAAAATATTGGGGTTAAACAACCTGGCGATCAACTCGCCAATTTGCAAGCTTTGCATGGTATCGATCTGCGCATCGTTCAACAGATGGTACAGAATTTATTTGGCGTCAAGAAAGAAAAAATTTCAGGTGAAATTACTTTTTATAAAGAGAATGACCGTACCATTTATCAAGTACGAATTAGAACCTTACCTCAAAACACTCTGCTGGTGGATTTCGCGACAACATCAAATATCCCCGATGCCATCAAAGAGATCGCGCTTAAGTTAGTCGAGAAATTAGATCCAGCCGTCGCCGCTTCGTATTACCGCTGGAACAAAGATATAGACAGTGCGATGCGGCTCATTGACGAAGCGTTAAGAAACCAAGATCTCTACGATGACAATTACGCCTTAGTCGGTCGAGCTCAGATTTATATTGCTCGAAAAAAATTCGAATTAGCCCAACAAGATCTTGATCGTATTTTTCTAACGGATCAAAAATTTGTTCCAGCGATGACTACGCAGTCCTACCTCTTCAACGAGCAACAACAATATGAAAAGGCGCTCGAATTTGCACTTAAGGCCAAGGGCTTCTGGCCCGAGCGTTGGCAGCCCCATGCGAATATTGGCCATGCCTTGATCGGACTGGGGAAACCTGACGAAGCAGAAGCCGCGTACATCTCAACCATTGCTTACAACCCGACTTGGCCGATTGTCTACGATGAGGTCGCAAGTTTCTTTATTCAACGCGGCAAACGCGACATGGCCGAACAGGTCTATCACAAGGGCTTGGTTAAATTTCCAGAGCAGCCCGACCTGCTGTTGCACTACGGGCAGTTTT
>CALQNE010000279.1 GCA_943331855.1 Bordetella parapertussis | reverse complement strand
TCTTGCAACTGTTAGGCTCGAAGCACGTCATGATTGTGCACGGTAAAGATGGCATGGACGAGGCCTCGCTTGGTGCAGGTACGCTAGTGGGCGAACTTAAAGATGGCGTCATCTCTGAGTACGAAATTCACCCTGAGGATTTTGGTCTAACGATGGTTTCGAACAGAGGAATTCGCGTCTCAAGCAAAGAAGAGTCTCGCGATCGTGTACTCGAAGCCTTGACCAACAAACCGAGCACTGCACGTGATATTGTCGCCTTCAATGCAGGATTGGCGATTTATGTTGGCAATTGTGCGCCCACCATTCAACACGGTATCAAGATGGCATTCGAAGCAATTGCAAGCGGTGCAGCGCGTGCAAAACTCGACGCCTTTTGTGCCAAAACTCAAAAGTTTGCAGCATGAGCGATATCCTAAAAAAAATTCTGACCGTTAAAGCCCAAGAGGTCGCCGCAGCGCGTGCCCTTCATAGTGAAGCCACGCTGCTGGTTCAAGCCAAAGCGCGTAAAGATGTGCGTGGGTTTGCGCAAGCGATTGAAACAAAAATCGAACAGGGTCAGGCAGGCGTCATCGCCGAGATCAAAAAAGCATCGCCATCTAAAGGCGTCTTGCGCGAAAATTTTCAGCCAGCTGAAATCGCGGCATCGTATGCTACACATGGTGCCGCGTGTTTGTCCGTGTTAACCGACGAACAGTTTTTTCAAGGCTCAGACGAATACCTGCGACAAGCACGTGCCGCCTGCAGTCTGCCCGTGTTACGCAAAGACTTTATGGTTGATCCGTATCAAATCATCGCGGCACGCGCGATGGGGGCCGACTGTATTTTATTAATCGTGTCAGCCTTAAGCACCTTTCAGCTGAGCGAATTTGAAGCCTGTGCCTTTGAGCTTGGTATGGATGTGTTGGTCGAAGTACACGACGCCCAAGAACTTGAAATCGCGCTCGATCTGAACACCTCTTTATTGGGTATTAACAACCGAAATCTGCGCACGTTTGAAACATCGTTGCAAACAACGCTTGATCTGCTTTCACAGATCCCGGCTGACAAACGCGTGATTACCGAAAGCGGAATTTTGAACCCTGCTGATGTGCAACGCATGCGCGCGCATGACGTTCATGCCTTTTTGGTGGGCGAAGCATTTATGCGTGCGCCAGAACCCGGGGTTGAATTAGCGCGACTGTTTACCTAGCAACGCTTCAGAGCTGTGCGCTGCGATCGCTGCGGCTAAAGCCCGATAGTATTTGGGTCAGCCCGCGACTGAGCGCCATCACTTTAAACAATTCGCCCATCTCGGCTTCAGAGAGTAGTTTTTGCACTGCGCCATGGGTGTACGCAAGTTGCTTGGTGTCGGTTTGATCAAGCCCGTACAACAGTTCTGGCATACCACTATTAATTAAAAATCTCGCCTGCGAGGTATAGCCTAGCACCTCGAGCTTAGCGGCAAGCGCAGCGTCAGCAATGGCCGTGAAATCTACGTGTGCGGTGATGTCTTGTAAGCCCGGAGCTAAAAACACATCATCGTGTGCGCGATGCTGAACGTGGCACATCAGCGTGCCACGCTGACGTTGCGGATGAAAAAATTCGTGCCTCGGAAACCCATAATCAATTAACAGCGCTACTCCTTTCGCGAGCCAGGTTCCCAGGTCGCGCACCCAAGCCTCGGCCTGCAAATTAATTTCTGAGCGATAGCCCGGCAAATAAGGCATACGCGTGCGCACGGCCTGCTCAAGCGCAGCAGGTGCTGCCCGGTCTTGAAATTGAAAACCCTCGCCGTCAGAAATCACACCGCGTTGCAAGACTTGGTCTTCGTCTTCTGACCAGACAAATAATTCAACCGGCATCGCATCGAGCACTTCGTTGGCTAAGATACAGCCCGTGAAGCTTGCGGGCGTGCGCGATAACCAAACGACGCGGTCGCCCCAGGGTGCGAGTAACTGCTGTTGCCTGGCTTTTAGCTCAGCGGATACTTCGAGTATGAAATAGTTAGCGCTGAGGCCTTGTGTATCCAAGGCGGTTAAAACACTATGCGCTAGAGCACCGCTACCAGCACCAAATTCGAGGATGTCTGTTGAATTGGCTTGCTGCAACACCTCAACGACTTGCCGTGCGAGCGTGTAGCCAAACAGCGGCGTCAATTGCGGCGCCGTCACAAAGTCACCGCTCAGTGTATTTGCCTGCGCAAGCTTGACGCTTCCGGCGGCGTAATAACCTAGACCCGGCGCATAAAGCACCTCGTGCATCCATTGACTGAAGGGCACCCAACCACCCTGCTCTTGAATGCGGGCATGTAAAAAAGCGCTGACACGTTGGCTATGCGCCAGCGCGTCAGCGCTTACCGGGATTGAAGTCTCGGCAGCCACTGCGTGGTTACGACTTAACGGCGACCGCCGTCAAAGGTAAAGCCACGACGTGCACCTGTTGCAGCACGTGGCGCACCTGGGCGTGGAGCGCCAGCGCGAGCTGGGCTGTCACCGCGGGGCGCAAAGGTTTTACCACTCGGTGCTGCGGCACGCGGGGCAAAGTCACGCGCGGGGCGTGCAGGCTTGCCTGCATAGGCCGGACGGTCTGAAGCACCACGCTCTGTACGGTGTTCAAACGCACGCGGCTCAGTGCGCGCATTTGCGTAAGGGTTCTCGCTGCGCGCTGCGTGTGGTTGATCACCACGTGGTGCATAGCTGCGATCACCAAATGATTTTTCACCGCGAGGTGCGTAAGACTTTTCACCGCGAGGTGCAAACGGCTTGTCACCACGGGGGGCAAAAGATTTTTCACCACGCGGCGCGAAGGGTTTGTCACCACGCGGAGCAAAAGGTTTGTCACCACGTGGCGCAAAGGTACGCTCGCCACGGTCGGCAAAAGGCTTGTCACCGCGAGGTGCGTAAGGACGTGATTCACGGCCGGCGTAACCACCACTGGGGGCTGAGCTACGATCATTACTGAAGCGACCACCTTTTTTACCGCCTGCACCGCGTCCAGCGCCTTCAGGACGTACGCTCGGTGTGCGTTGTGGCTCAAGGCCTGCAATCACTTCAGAAGGAATCTGGTGGCCAATAAAGTGCTCGATACGGCGCACTTTATGACGCTCGCCATGTACGGCCAAGGTAAAGGCCAAACCATCACGCCCAGCACGACCGGTACGACCGATGCGGTGAACATAATCTTCGGGCTGCATGGGCAAGTCGTAATTGATCGCGTGACTAATCGCTTGAACATCGATGCCGCGTGCAGCAACATCGGTTGCAACCAGAACACGAACACGGCCGTCTTGCACTTCGGTGAGGGTGCGTGAACGTTGGCGCTGATTCATGTCGCCATGCAAGGCCATCACTGAAAAACCATTGTCTGCCAAGTGCTCGGCCAAATCATCTGCACCACGCTTGGTGGCGGTAAAGACAATCGCTTGATCCATTGCGGCATCGCGCAGGATATGATCGAGCAAACGCAATTTGTGGCCGGCATCATCTGCATACAACAGTGTTTGTGAGATATTGGCGTGACGATCTGACTGCGACGCCAATTCAATACGCTGTGGGTCACGCATCATGCGCGCTGCCAACTTGGCCACCGTGCCATCAAGCGTGGCCGAAAACAATAAAGTTTGACGATCTTGCGGTGTGCGATCAACGATGGTGTTGATGTCGTCAATGAAGCCCATATCAAGCATACGATCGGCTTCATCTAAAACCAAGGTATGCACGGTTGACAGATCAACACGGCGAGCTTGCAAGTGATCAAGCAGACGACCAGGCGTTGCCACCAACACGTCAACGCGACGCGATAAAGCTTTTAGCTGCGCGCCGTAAGGCATGCCGCCCACGACTGTTGCAATACGCAGATCATCAAGATTGCTGCCGTACGCGGCGGTGGCTTCACTGACTTGCAAAGCCAGTTCGCGCGTGGGGGTCAAGACCAGCACCTGCACGCCACGGCCTTTGTTGGCGGGTTTTTGTGCGATACGGTTGAGCGCTGGCAACATAAAGGCTGCGGTTTTACCGCTACCAGTTTGCGACGAAACCATTAAATCAGAACCTGCCATGGCAGGCGGAATCGCCGCCAATTGAACTGGCGTAGGGGTGGTAAAACCCGTGCGTTGAATTGAAGAGAGTAAAGCGGGCGCGAGCCCTAACGAATCGAAGGACATGACTTTCCTAGAGGCCAGATAGTGGCCATATGACGCAGCCCGGAGAATTGGTAGACCGGCGGTAGTCGGTTGAATCGAGCATCGTGCCGACCGAATCAACCGAACGTCTGGGCTGGAGATCCATCTATCTGGATCACACTTGCTGCCCACGAAAGGAAAGGAGGTCAGAAATCGATGATGTGTGTGCTT
>CALQNE010000278.1 GCA_943331855.1 Bordetella parapertussis | reverse complement strand
TGGATGTTGGGGATTTCAGCGTCTACACACTTGGGCGATAGAAAGGACGATCTCCAGCCACCGTCACCCGGTGCCCACTTCGCGTGTGAGGCCAATAATCCCACATCGCCCTGTGCTGGACACAGCGGTTATCCCAAAAAGCAATCGAGTTTTTCTTCCATTGAAAGCGACAATGAAACAGTGGGTTTTCAATGTGTTCGTAAAGATAACGCAACATACCTGCACTTTCGTCTTTAGGGACCCCATTCAAGTGGATCGTAAAACCGCGATTCACGTAGAGTGCTTGACGGCCTGTTACTGGATGTGTTCTGACAACGGGATGCTCGGCATAGGGGTAACTTGGTTTATCGACCACACCAAAATTTTTGTATGTGCCACGGTAATTCGCCTCACCGTCATGAAGCGCGGTCATACCATTTAAGTAATGTTTCATCCGATCTGATAACGCATCATAGGCAGCGTACATGCTTGCAAACAGTGTGTCGCCACCATGAGGTGGGAGCGTGTGAATATGTAAGATGCTTCCCATCGGAGGCGTCTGATCGCAACTGACATCCGTATGCCAACGTTCACCGTTGGCGCGAGGAGAACTTTCATCCGCGTGAATTTTCATTAACGCAGGTAGGCCCTCAACGTGCGGCGCTGCCGGGTGAATATGCAATTCGCCAAATAAACGACCAAACGCAAGGTGTTGTTCTTTGGTGAGGTCTTGATCCCGAAAAAAAATCACCTGATTTTCAGCCAAGGCGCGATGCACTTCATTTTGCTGCTCGGGCGCCAAAGGCTTAGATAAATCAATACCAGAAATCTCTGCACCAATGATTGGGGTCAGCTTATCGACACCTATCGTCGTATATTCGCTGGTCTCTTGCGCTTGATGCCGATAGCGTGGTCCGTTATTACCTTTGGTTTGCATCCATGTACCCCTTAGTCAAGTTTGATTTTTGATTGGACAATGATCGAGCCCCATTTTTTATTCTCTAAAGCCGTGAACTCTTGTGGTGTTGTCGTTTGGCCATGGGTTGTGTCCTAACTCGGTTGCTGTTAGTTCGTTCTCGTAAGTTGAATCTTTAATTGGACTTCACCTGCGCTGCCCCCAGAGTGCGAATCAGGCGGCTGTAGCGATCGCTTTCAGCGTGCACGAAGGCGGCAAAATTAGTTGAGTCAAGGTAGCCCTGCGGCACCTTCAACGTCTGTAAAAGCGTCATAAACTCTGGCGCCTGCGTGGCATGTGAGCAGGCATTAGACAGTCTAGCCAATACCGCCGGCGGCAAACCCTTGGGAGCCACGAGTCCGCCCCAGCCATTGGACACCAGCGGAAAGCCTTGCTCCTTAAACGTGGGCACGTCCGGCAGAGCTGGGTTGCGTTCAGAGTCGAGAATACCAAGCGCACGCAACCGAGGAGTCAACGGCGCATACGTTTGCACGCCAGCTACCCATCCGGTGATCTCGCCACTCAGTGCGAGTTGAGCCGCTTCAGAGTCACCTTTAGATGGCAAATGTAACCAGTCAAAGCCAGCGAGCTGAGCGAACTCGACCGCGGCCAGGTGTGGCAGTGACCCAACGCCCGTCGAGGATAGTACGACCTTACCCGGATTCTTTTTAGCGAACTCCACGAGGTCTTTGACAGACTTGAAGGGAGAGTTGTCAGCCACCGCCAGCACTTGTGGGGTTAAGTGCGTACGGCAAATATATTCAAAAGAGTCAACGCCGTAACTCTGTGTCGTCAAATGTGGTTGCGTGGTCAGTGGACCCACGGTGGTGAGGCCCAGCATAGAGCCGTCAGGGGTTGCTCGCGCCACCCGCGCAGTGCCAATCGTGCCGCCTGCGCCCGGCTGGTTGACCACCACAATCGTGGCGTCCAAATGGTCCTTCATGCCTAGCTGCAGCAGCCGAGCCACCGGGTTGACGCTGCCACCCGGCGGAAAGGGCACAACAATTTCGATCGCTTTGGCTTCGGCAGCAACGGCCAGCGTCGAGACGGTCGCCGGGGCTAGGCAACCTAGGGTCAGCATGACCCTGAGCAGCCTCGCGCAGGCCGGACCTGCAATCGTTTTGCAGATCTCGACGACGCGCAGTCCCGAAAGTGGTCCGTGTGGGGCATCGTTTTCAACGGCTATGGCTGGCGAGTAAGCAGATGTCAATGAAGGCATGAAGAAGACCAAACACGGTGAAAATAATGAATGACTACTCTAGTCAAGCGAAATTAACCTGTCCAACTCATTATTTAGATAAACTAATCGAAAAATTAGCTGAATGCACAAATGGATACACAGTTGAATACACGTATCTTTAATTCACACAGCTCTTCTAGCCTGTCTGTTCGACACCTGCGAGCCTTCCTGGCGTTGGCACGGACATGCCATTTCACCCAAGCCGCGCAATCGATCGCGCTGTCACAGTCGGCCTTTAGCGCCGTCATCCAGTCGCTGGAACAGGTGGTCGGCGCCAAGTTATTCGTTCGGAACACGCGCAACGTCACCCTCACCGCAGCGGGTTCGGCCTTTGAAGGTCCTGCCCGTCGAATACTGCTGGAACTGCAGAGCGGACTTGAAAACGTCCGCAGTTTGGCAGACCACCGCTACGGGCGCGTGACCATCGCCCTGCTGCCATCATTAGCCGCCGGTTGGCTGCCGACGGTGCTTGCGGACTTCAACAAACGTTTCCCGGGTATCGAGGTCACGGTGTGCGATGTGTTGTCTGAAAAGGGAATCGAACTAGTGCGTAGCGGGCGGGCCGACTTTGGCATCACCACACAGGCGGCCGGTGAACAAGGGCTCGAGAGCCAGTGGTTCGCCTCCGTCCGTTTAGAACTTGTCTGTCGAAAGGACCATCGCGTAGCGGATGTACCGCGGGTCTTGGTCGGAGACTTGGCTGGCGAACGATTCATCACCCAGTCGCGACACAGCATTGTTGGCCAATATCTGTTGAGCGTGCTCAAGCCAGAGAACGCTCCAACCTTGATGGAAGTCGAACAGCTAGCCACGGTAATCGGACTCGTGCGAGCCGGCGTTGGGCTGGCTGCCATTCCCCAATTCAATTTGTATCAATTCAATTACACGGATCTTGTGCGCCGCCACCTAGATTTTCGCGGTTTAGAACGGCGCTTGTTTGTCGTGCAGCCAGAGGGGCGAACGCTTGATGCAGCAGCACGGGCTTGGCTGGATTGGATGATGGCGAACCGACCCGCTTTGCCTGTAACAAATAGCGAAGGTGCGGCACACATCACCGATTAGGTGGTCACCAGTCACTTGGTTTTTTATGTCTCAGGCTTGAACATAAGGTTTTGAGACGTTTGTGATCCTTCGGGTGTAATACATTGTTGTACATTTGAAGTGTTGTGGTGGTAAAATGAGTCGATCAATAGCGAGTCGGAGTTTTCTGTGGAAATCGTATTAAAAAAGATGGGTAACAGCACGGCGCTTGTCATGCCACCACCCGTACTAAAAGACCTAGGGATTGGTGTCGGCCACCACCTGACACTGAGCACCACACCCGATGGCAAGATTGTTTTGACCCCTAAGCGCAAGTATGTCTTGGCAGAAATGATTGCTCAGTGCGACTTGAAGGCGCCAATGCCTGCAGACCTTACGCTGTGGGATGTAGCTCAGCCCGTCGGACAAGAGGTGCAGTGGTGAAGATTTTTGAGCGAGGAGATATCGTCAACGTTCCTCTGGATCCAACGGTTGGACATGTGCAGCGTGGCACTAGACCTGCCCTCGTGTTGACAACTAAAGAATTTAACAAGCTTGGTGATGTACTGGTTGCCCCAATTACTCAAGGCGGCGATCACGCGAGATACGCTGGGTTTGTCGTTACGTTAATGGGTACAGTGTGCAAGACTCAGGGCGTTGCGCTCTTGAACAAGATACGCATGCTTGATCTTGCTGCGCGTAAAGCACGCAAGATTGAAAGGGTGCCTCAAGTCGTGGTCGATGACGCTCTAGAGCGACTGCAAGCCATCGTCGAATAGCTCGTTCTGAGCGTAAGCGGGGCGATCAGGTGCGGCGATGGCCGCAAGTACATAAGCCGTAAAGTTTGCAAAAAACAGCCGAGCCTATTCGCCAGTCTGTAGCGCTTTATCTGGCGTATTTGCCCATTCGTTCATTGAGTTGTCATACACAGACCAATTCGTAAAGCCTAACGTTTCTAGAACAAAAGCGGTTGTTGTGGCAGCGATGCCTCCACCACAGTAATTGATCACCTGCTGCCCGGCTTGTAAGTCAAGTTGCTTCAGCAGGGCAGTCAACTCTTCCAGGCTTTTGAACTCGCCGGTCTGTGGGTCGTAAAGGTCGGTAGCTGGCCAGCTGAGGCTGTTTGGTATGCGTCCAG
>CALQNE010000277.1 GCA_943331855.1 Bordetella parapertussis | reverse complement strand
TTCTCCCGGCATATGATCAAGCGGCAATATTCCATCCCAGGCGTAATCGCCTGCCGCAGGCACTGGCAGTAAACCATCGTGATTTCGACGCACCGGCACGCGCCCTGCTGACTGCCAACCAATGTTGCCGTCAACATCGGCATACATATAGTTTGTACCCCACACCGCATGACGGATCGCAGTTCGAAACTCAGTCCAGTTTTGTGCAAATACTTTTGGCACATATTCAAGATTTGCTGAAGCCCCAGACTGCAACCATGCTGCCCGCAATGCTACAGCATGCCCCGTTTTTAAATTCTCAGATACGACGGGCCCAAGTGCGGTAAATGCCAGTGTGATCTTTTCGGGGGCTTGCCCTCTTACCTTGATCTCTTCGGTGACTCGCTCTATTGGCTCAGCTGCCTGAGGCCCACGATAGGTCGCCCCGTCTGACGACACCTCGAGCACATATAAGTCTTCTTGATCGATCTGAAAATCGGTACGCCCGAAGGCAATACGCTCGTTGTGACCAAACTGCACGCCGGGTCGCCATACAGGGCCGGCCCCAATCACGTTTAAGCCAGGTGCCATCAAATGCGACACCATGCGCGGGCTTGGAATACTAAACGGCAAGTGTGGATCATTGGCCAAAATCGGGCGACCCGTCGCCGTCAGCGCAGGCGCGATGACCCAAGCATTACTGCCATTACGTGAATCAATATCAGGTTGAAAAATCTCTGCAATGACGCTGGGATCTAAGTGTGCAACCTGTTTGATTTTGTCAAAAGGCAAGGGTGCCACGCGGTAGTTCAGCAAACTTAAATCAGCACGCGTGACTGACGCCGGATCCAATCCTTCGGGAATCTTTAACGGCCATGCAGGCTCAAGAGGATGCGCCAGCGCATCAGCCTCAAGCATGCCGCGACTTGCGAGAATCGCACGCCGCACTTCGCCTTGCACGTTCGGTGAGGCCGCTACCCGCGCGCGCAGCAAATCGTCTTTGAACCACCTAGCAGGTTGCATCCCTAGCGTTTTAAATTCGATGGGCAGTAAATCTGGGTTATGCAGGACTTTATCAATTCGGGCGTTGATCCCCGCAGCGAAAGCCGCAGCAATCCCTTCTACACGCGGGTCGAGTTTTTGCCACTCTTGATCAATCGGACCACGAAACGAGAGCAAACGTGCCACATGATCAAACGGTATAAACGCAGGGCCAAAGACCTCGGCCAGCGCGCCGACTTGACGCCGATGATTTAAGTCAAGTTGCCACAGCCGCATCATTGCTGCTGCATAGCCTTGCCCAAAGAAAGCGTCGTCAATCGTTTGAGCCCGGATATGAGGAATGCCCCAGCGGTCGAGCGTGATCGATATCGGTGCCGACAAACCTGCAACAGAATGGGTTGAGCTTGAAGAGTGGGTCATAAGATGCTCGGGATGCAACGCAAAGGGATCGGACACAACGCAGCAGGAATCATCTGACCATTATGATAGGCAAACCTAGGACTTGCCAACACATATTACGGACGGCCGCACGCTGCTGCGCGTCGTCCTGGGAGCTCAGCCTGTGATATAACCGAGCTTAGGCTTTCTATAAAAAAGTCATTTAAAAATAGCAATTCAAATTGCTGGCTTCTCATCCAGGCCGATACGGAGATACCTTATGAACACTCGCCTCACTCGCCGCTCATTTTTTTCAAATAAACCGCTGCGTCACGCCGTGGCGAGCATCCTCGCAAGCGTACTTGGCCTGGGCTTGCTGAGTTCAAGCGCGCACGCTCAAGCCTACCCTAACAAACCGATCAAGCTCATCATCCCCTTTAACGCCGGTGGCGCACTGGATATTGTGGGTCGGCTTCTGGCCAGCGAGCTCTCAAAACAATTCAATCAAACAGTCGTTGTCGAAAACAAAGCCGGTGCAGGTGGCAATATTGCCGCCTCGTTCGTGGCGAAGTCCGACCCCGATGGCTATACCTTGTTGATGGGGTCTACCGGCAATTCAGTTAACAAGTCTTTGTACGGAAATTTGAACTATGACCCCGATAAAGATTTAACCCCCGTTGGCATCGTCGGGCAAATGCCAAATGTCTTGCTGGCGCACAAATCAGTCCCCGCCAAAAATATTAACGAACTGATTGCGCTTTCAAAAAGCAATCCCACCAGCTTAAATTTCGCCTCTGGTGGGTCGGGTACTTCTGAGCACTTAGCCGCCGCGCTCTTTAACTTGCAGGCGGGCACCACGATCCCGCATATCCCTTATCGCGGTGGTGCACCCGCCACCACCGATCTGATGAGCGGGCAGGTACAGCTCATGTTCACCAATCAGATCACCGCAATTTCAGCAATGCAAAGTGGCAATGTCAAAGTATTGGGCAACGCCAGCGCCTCGCGCAGCCCAAGCCTGCCTGATACCCCGACTTTTATTGAACAGGGTATGAAGGGCTTTTTAGTCGCCGTTTGGTGGGGCGTGTTTGGACCAGGCAACTTGTCACCCGAACTGGTCGATCGTTTAAATCAAGCGATCAACGCATCTGTCAAAATGCCTGAAATGAGGGCCAAGCTTGACTCAATGGGCGCGACACCGATGACGATGAGCGCAGCCGAATTCAAAGCGTTTTTTGGACAAGAGTCTGCGCGCTGGGCAGAGACCGTGAAGTCTGCCAAGATTAAAGTTGAATAATTTTCTAGAACTATTTTAAAAAAACGAGAAACACATGAACATACAAAAACTGCAGCAACGCGGCCTGCTTCAACGCGTAATCTGCGCAGCGTTGTTTTGCTGCACCAGCCTAACGAGTGCAATCGTATTGGCTCAAGAATATCCAAACAAGCCTGTCACTCTGGTGGTGAGTTACCCCCCAGGCGGTTCAAATGACCTCACCGCACGGGCAATTGCACCAGCGCTGGGTGAGGCGCTTGGCGCCACGATCGTCATTGAAAACAAACCCGGGGCTGCCGGCATGATCTCGGGCACCTATGTTTCGCGCGCGGCACCCGATGGTTACATGATTCTGTTAGGCAGCTTGAGTCCGATTATTGTGTCGCCTCAAGCCGCGAAGAACCCACCGTTCAATACGCCTGTTGATTTTCGGGCGATCAACCGCGTGGGCTCGACACCGCTCGGGATTGCAATGGGCCCCACCCTCCCAAATGTGAAAAGTATCGCGGATCTCATTGCAGTCTCAAAAACGCGTGATGTGACACTTTCTTCTGCGGGTACGGGCGGCGTGTCGCACCTGACCATCGAACTGCTGCAAGCCGCCTCTAAAGGGCGCCTGGTACACGTACCTTATAAGGGTGCGGGCCCTGCCGTCACAGACACTGTGGCGGGCCATGTGGACGGTATTGTGATGGATATCTCGCCGTTAATGCCGATGATGGCCGATGGGCGCTTAAAAGGGATTGCAGTGACCAGCGCCGAGCGCATGAGCTTTGTGCCCACTCTGGCACCGGTGGGCGAGTTTTTACCGGGCTTTAGCGCCGTGAACTGGCTGGGCTTGTTTGTACCCGTCAAAACGCCCGAGCCGATTGTGGCAAAAATCAATGTTGCCATTATCAAAACAATCGCGCGCAAAGATGTCAGAGAGAAACTTGAGGCCGCGGGCATCATGCCTTCGAGCATGGAAAACCCCGCTGCGTTTCAAGCCTATGTCAACGAAGAATATGTGCGCTGGGGCAAGATTTTGCAAGACGCAAAGATTGAAAAGCAAGACTAAGGAAATCGCGCTTCAAATAACGCAAACACGATGCCCAATGAACTCATCCATAAGGCAGCAAAACCAACACCCATGGTAATAAACCATTTGAGCATTCGTGTTTCTAAACCTGACAGTGACTGAGTGAAGTCAGTGCGAAGCGTATTTAAATTGCCCGAAAGCTTGTGCTCAAGCTCTAATAAGTCAGCGCGAGTGGCCACGGTGGGTAATACGGCATCAACGCGTGCCTCTAGCAAGGTTAGGCGGTATTGAAACTTGTGAATCGGTGAGTGCGAGAGAGGGATTTTCATCCCGTCATTGAAGCACTGCCTTAAACCGATCGCCATCATTTTTACATTGTTTGACATCCAAGCAGGCTTCGAACCCGAAGCCTGCACGCATCTGCGCGCTACGGTTGACATCATCCAAAGAATAAATTAATTCAAGTTTTTCTTAAAACTGTCGTTAATAAGACGTAGACGTGCTAAAAGAAACATCACAATGCACCCCAACCACGCGAACCGGCTGAAATCATTGACCGAACTGCAAGAGCATGTCCGCTTGAGCCTGACCGTCACTCGCCTACAGGAACCTTAATGACTCAAGAGATTAAAGATGTTTTGGCAAAGTTCGAAATTACAGACACTGATGTCACAAGAATCAGGGCAGCCGGTGATTTTCTTAAAAGCGAACTGGATGATCACATCG
>CALQNE010000276.1 GCA_943331855.1 Bordetella parapertussis | reverse complement strand
TTGGCCCAACAACAGCTTGTAGATAGAACTGAATTGATCGTGCAAGACAAGCGTGTCCAATGGCAAGAATGTGAACGCAAGAAATTATCCTATCAGGTTTTGACTGAGCAGGAAGCGCATCGCCTGATGATTCAAGAAAATAAAAGGGATCAGAAATTGACTGATGAGTTTGTAAATTCTAGAACGGCAGTCAATTCGAAAAAGAAGAGTATGCAATGACGATTTCAGATCAGTCAAAAATTCGTGAGCGTACGGCAACGACAAGCCAGCCTGGGGCGTCGCTTGAGCAGTCGCTGAGCATGGCTAGTTTAAAAAAATCCGGTTTTCAATCGATGCTGATGCAAACCATTGAGAAAAGCCAGTCTTCGATTGCACAGCAAAATCGTGCAAGAAACTCTGAGGCAAGGTACTCGAGTGCCGCGCAACCAAAGATGAGTGCTCATCAAGCAGAATCGTCCAGATCATCTGCGGCTACGGTAGCAGCTTCTCGTGAGTTTCATCAGGCCAATCAGGCGACGGGGGCGACTCAATCACAAGCCTCGCTTAAACAGGGGGGATATCAAGGTGCTAACTTATCGGGTGCACAATATTTTGCTCCACGCCTAAACGGGCAAAATCGCTTAATCGATGCGGCTGGTGTGATGATCGCTGAGCCAACCTCGGGTGAAAGCGCGTCAGAGGTGTCCGTTAACCGCTTGCTACGCGAGCAGATTGACAATAATGCTGAGTTTTCAGATACGAAACATGGTTTTGAGCACTCGTCTCAAGATGTTTGCTTGAACAAAGAAGCGATTGCTCGCGCTAAGTTGCAAGATTCGGACGTAACGGGTGCGCAGGACGATCGTGCAGCAAGCGAGGGAGGCGGTTTGAGTGCCCCTGAACAAGCCAATACTAAGTTAATGTCAGTGTTGCTTGATCAGCCTCGCGAGGCGCCCAAATCGGCTGTCAATGTTGCGATACAAAGTTATGTGGGTACTGAGCAGTGGGGTCGCGAGGTACGACAAAAAATCGTGTGGATGTTTGGAGTGGGCCAGCAATCGGCGACGCTGACGCTTAATCCACCCAATCTGGGGCCTTTGCATGTCAGCCTAAAAATGCAAAACAATATTGCACACGCGACCTTTAGTTCAAATGATCCGAACGTTCGGCAAGCATTGGCGGAAGGCCTACCCCTTTTGAGTGAAATGATGGCACAAAGAGGGTTGGTGCTGGGTAACACGACAATGACCGAGTTTAATAAAGCTATTCTGAGCTAATGAATTTGATGTACATCTTGTCGGTTTATATTTAGAATGCGATTACCACGCATGGACCGGTACATCACGTCTTATGATGTCCTATTTTATTGTGTTGATTTGTCAGACATATGATGGTTTGTGTTGAGGGTGTTTCAGTAAATGATAAAGAAAATTAAAATTCAAGAGCTCACCACCGGCATGTGGGTAGAGCGCTTTCCAGGCTCATGGATTGAACGCCCGTTCTGGAAACAGTCGTTTTTGTTGACTGAGTTAAAGGATCTTCAGACGATACGAAAGAGCGGAATCCCCGCTTTGTGGATTAACACGGATCGAGGACGAGATCTCGCGCCAGTCGTTGTCGAAGAGCCGGCCCCCGAGGTTGTTGAAGAAAACCCGGCACCACCGAAAGAGCTCAGAGCAGAAGATGCAATGGCCCTCGAGCGTGAAAGCGTTGAAAATGAAATTCAACTTGCCTACCCGTTATGTGATTCAGCACGTGAAGCCGTCAGCTCGCTGTTCGGTTTGTCGCAGTTTGGTCGAGGTGTTCAGTTAGATGACGCACGCAGTATTGTTGCAACGCTGACTGAATCCCTTGGGCGAAATCGCGATGTGATCCTGAGCATCGCGCGCTTAAAGACCGAAATGGATTACACCTATACGCGCTCGGTTGCTGTTTCCGGGTTAATGATCGCACTCGCTTATTCGCTTGAGCTTGATCAAGAACAGATTGAAGAAGCGGGTATAGCGGGCTTGCTGTTTGACGTAGGAATGATGACGGTCCCGCCTGAGATTCGATTCAAAAAAACACCGCTTTCTGAGAGTGAGTTGCAGACAGTTAAACAGCATCCCATCGAGAGCTACAACATATTGAAGGCATCGGGGCAATTCTCGGACGCTGTGCTAGATGTTTGCCTCCATCATCACGAACGCTTAGATGGCAAGGGCTATCCGGATCAATTGGTCGGTGAAGAAATCTCTCAATTATCCAGAATGGCCGCTATATGCGTCGCGTACGATTCTCTTGTGTCCGATCGCCCTTATCGGCGGGCCGTTAGTTCGACCGAAGCCATCAAAGAAATGTTTAAGCGCAGCGTGACACAATTTGATGCCACGATGCTTGAAGCGTTTGTCAAGGCTGTGGGTATCTATCCCTTAGGAACGGTTGTCCGTCTTAAATCTGATCGTTTAGCGATTGTGGTGGCACAGTCAAAGCGGTCGCTGCTTAAGCCTGACGTCAAGGTTTTTTACTCAATTAAATCCGGAATTCGCGTTACGCCGGAAATCATTTGCCTTTCCTCGTCGCTTGCACGGGATGAAATCGTCTCTCACGAAGACCCCGCGACATGGGGTTTGTCAAATACTGATGAGTTGTGGCGTTAAAAATATAGCCAATCGATACATTTGCTAGTGAATCTAGGGTCTATTCTCGACTTATCATTCGTACGGTTTGCCTCATAATCCTTGTAATAACAAGGAGAGCATTACATGGCAACCGCAGTTCAAGATGACGATGACGATCTTGAAGGAATCCCACTTCCAAAATCAAAAAAGAAGCTATTCATAATTATCACAATCGTGATTCTTTTGCTATCTGCGATTGGTGGTGGGGTCTATTATTTTCTGCTTAGAACGCCCCCTGATCCGGCGACTGCACAAGCAAGTGGCGATGCAAAAGCTGGAGCAAAAGAAGTTCCTGGCAAACCACCGATTTTTTTACCTTTAGACTCATTTACAGTGAATTTAAAGGTCTCTCCAGGAGAGGATCAGCAGTTTCTTCAAATTGGCATCAGCTTTCAGCTTCGATCGGAAAAAAGTGGAGATCCCATTAAGCAACGGATGCCGCAGGTACGTAACCGCGTATTACTGCTGTTGACCAATAGCCGAGCGAGTGATTTATCAACTACAGAGGGCAAGGAAAAATTGGTTGAGCAAATTCTGACGCAAGTCAACGGTTTGTATCCTCAAATGGCCGACGATACGCCTGTGTTGGGTGTATTTTTTACCTCCTTCATTATTCAATAAGTCACTCAATAGAATCATGGCAGAAGGATTTTTATCTCAAGGAGAAGTTGACGCTTTATTGCGAGGCGTCAGCGACTTTGATGATATCGAGCAGTCCGTTACCAAAGCTGCGGAAGTGGTTGCTTACAATATGGGTGCGCAAGAGCGGATTGTGCGCGGTAGTATGCCAACGCTCGAAATTATTAATGAGCGTTTTGTTCGCCTGATGCGAATCGCACTGTTTAACTTCATGCGACGTGCAATCGAAGTGACTGTTGGGCCGGTGCAAGTGATCAAATACGGAGAATTCATTCGTAATCTCGTCGTACCCACAAATTTGAATTTAGTCTCGATTAAGCCTTTTCGTGGTACCTCTTTAGTTATTTTTGATCCCAGTCTTGTCTTTGCGATTGTCGATTGTATGTTTGGTGGAGATGGTCGGTTTCATACTCGAATTGAGGGTAGAGACTTCACGATGGTTGAGTATCGCATTATTCAGCGCACCCTTGAAATTGTCTTTGAAAATTATGTAACCGCTTGGTCGCCCGTATACAACATTGAATGTGAATTCATTCGTTCTGAGATGAATACGCAGTTTGCTAATATCGCGACGCCCAATGAGTTCGTTGTCACGTCTTCGTTTGAAGTTGAAATTGGAGGCGCCTCGGGTCGCTTTCATCTTTGTATTCCGATTTCGAGTTTTGAGCCAATTCGAGATTTATTGAAGTCATCTGTGAGCGGTGATGGTGCAGAGTCAGGTCAAAATTGGGGCCGCTTGCTGACAAAAGAAATTCAAACTGCCGAGGTTGAACTTGTTGCGACCTTAGGTCATGCGAGTTTGACAATTGCTGAACTGGTTGCGCTCAAGGTAGGAGATATGATTCCCCTCGCATTGAATGAAGAAGTGCAAGTCTGTGTAGAGAATGTGCCTGTGATCTCTTGTCGTTATGGAACTTCTGAAGGCAACTATGCTTTGCGCGTTGAACGATTTTTGAAAGCAGATGCGGAAGAGTACGTTAAAGGCGAAAAAAATGGTAACTGATGCGAACGCTGGTGCGGAGGGCGAAGTCCCTGGAGATGATGATTGGGCAGAGGCGTTAAAAGAGCAGGCTCAGGCTGAACAGGCCGCTGGAACATTGACTAAAAATGCTTC
>CALQNE010000275.1 GCA_943331855.1 Bordetella parapertussis | reverse complement strand
GGAGGCGATTAACTCGCAACTCGGCGATTTTCTTGCGCGTCGGTACGGCACGACGCAAACGGGAAATTTTTTTGTCCATGATGTTTCCTTGTTTGCGCGATTATTTCTTCTTGGTTTCTTTGATGATGACATGCTCGTCAACATAACGAACGCCTTTGCCCTTGTAGGGCTCTGGCGGACGGTATGCACGAAGTTCTGCAGCCACCTGACCAACGACCTGCTTGTTCGAGCCCTTTAAGACAATCTCTGTCTGTGTGGGGCATTCGGCTTTTACGCCAGCAGGCATCGCATGAATCACGTCATGCGAGAAACCAAGTTGTAATTTAACCGCGTCACCTTGGACTGCGGCACGATAGCCCACACCCACCAAGGTCAACTTGCGCTCAAAACCTTTGCTCACGCCGGTTACCATGTTGGCAACCAATGCACGCAAAGTGCCTGACATTGCTTTGGCTTCACGCGAATCATTTGCGACGATGAACGACAACTTGCCGCCATCTTCATTAATGATCACGCTACCCGTCAGCGTTTGTGTCAACGTGCCCAACGGGCCTTTAACAGTGATCAGATCTGGCTTGATCGATGCCTCGACACCCTTAGGGATTTCGACTGGATATTTTGCAATACGTGACATTCGGTTTTCTCCTTAGGCCACGTAGCACAAGACTTCGCCACCCACGCCATTGGCGCGAGCTTTGCGGTCAGTCATGACGCCACGGGAAGTCGAGACAATTGCCACGCCTAAGCCGTTCATCACTTGTGGAATGCTGCCGTGTCCTTTGTAGATACGCAGGCCAGGACGCGAGACGCGTTCGATGCGCTCGATCACTGGACGACCAGCGTAATACTTCAGGGCGATTTCAAGCTCAGGCTTTTGGGCCGTACCTTTAATCTGAAAACCGTCAACATAACCTTCGTCTTGAAGCACGGCAGCAATTGCTGCCTTTAGCTTAGAGGAGGGCATGGTCACCGTTGGTTTATCTACCTGCTGCGCATTACGAATGCGAGTCAGCATATCGGCGATTGGGTCGCTCATGCTCATGTTTTATTCTCCTACCAGCTAGCTTTGGTCATGCCGGGGATTTCACCCTTCATAGCCAATTCGCGTAGTTTCATACGGCCGAGGCCGAATTTGCGGAACACACCGCGTGAACGGCCAGTAATCGCACAGCGGTTACGCTGGCGAGTGGGGCTTGCGTTGCGGGGCAATTGCTGTAATTTCAGCCGAGCCTCGTAACGATCTTCGTCGGATTTGGATGAATCGTCGATGATGGCTTTGAGAGCCGCACGCTTGGCAGCAAATTTCTCTGCTGTTTTTACGCGCTTGACATCGCGATTGATCATGGAAAGTTTAGCCACGTCTGCGCCCCTTAGTTGCGGAACGGGAAGCTAAAGGCTGTCAACAGCGCTTTGGCTTCTTCGTCGGTCTTGGCGGTGGTGGTGATGCTGATATTCATCCCACGCAACACGTCGATTTTGTCGTATTCGATTTCGGGGAAAATGATCTGCTCTTTCACGCCGATGTTGTAATTGCCGCGACCATCAAACGCACGGCCGGAAATTCCGCGGAAGTCACGTACACGTGGCAGCGCCACAGACACGAGACGATCAAGGAATTCGTACATGCGCTGACCACGCAATGTCACCATGCAACCAATTGGATAGTCTTCACGGATTTTGAAGCCCGCAATCGCTTTCTTGGTTTTGGTGATCACTGGTTTTTGGCCGGCAATTTTTGTCAGATCAGACACTGCATGCTCGATCACTTTTTTATCAGAAACAGCTTCTGACACACCCATGTTCAGGGTGATCTTCGTGATGCGTGGCACTTGCATCGAACTTGTGTACTTGAACTGTTCGCGCAAAGCTGGCGCGATCGTGTTCTGGTAGAGGTCTTGAAAACGAGCCATTTAGATCGCTCCTTATGCTTTCGCGCCAACGGGTTCGCCGCTGGAACGATAAATACGCACGTTGCGACCGTCGACTTCTTTAATCCCTACGCGATCACCTTTACCGGTGGCGGGGTTAAACAGGGCAACGTTCGAAATATGAATCGGCATTGTCTTTTCGATAATGCCACCAGTCGTGCCTTGCATTGGATTTGGGCGCACATGTTTTTTAACCATGTTGATACCCTCGACCAGGACGTGATCAGCATCGACACGCTCAAGTACTGTGCCACGACGTTTTTTATCGCGGCCAGTCAAAATGACGACTTCATCGCCTTTACGGATTTTGTTCATAGTGGCTCCTTACAGGACTTCGGGCGCCAGGGACACAATCTTCATGAACTTCTCGCCACGCAATTCACGTGTGACGGGTCCGAAGATACGCGTGCCGATGGGCTCGAGTTTGGCATTGAGCAGCACAGCGGCGTTACCACCAAACTTAATCAGCGAGCCGTCTTTACGACGAACGCCCTTGGCTGTGCGCACGACTACTGCGTTATAAATTTCGCCTTTTTTTACGCGCCCACGAGGAGCTGCGTCTTTAACGGTGACCTTGATAACATCACCGATTGAGGCATAACGGCGCTTAGAGCCGCCGAGCACCTTGATGCACATGACTGAGCGTGCGCCGGTGTTATCGGCCACGTCGAGCGTGGTCTGCATTTGGATCATGATTTTTCCTGTTCCAACTTAATCAACTTTTTTGCTAACCTGAGGGCTAACAACCAAATTAATCAGTTTTGGTCCCGTTAGGTGCCACAGGGCACCCTAGGCTGAATCTGCTAATAAAATTTGTACTGGCACTTCACTTTTACTACCTGCACCAACCGCGTTTGCACACATTGAGGCAGGAAAGCGTTCTAGTATATACCAGCTATTTTATTTGTGCAAGCTGTGCAAACTTATGTCATATTAGCCAATTGTTCGTTTTTGAACCTTTTTGTTGTATTGGAACCCTTATGTACCCAAAACTGTCGCTTTATATCAATGGTCAGTTCGTCTCTGAAGACGGACGCAAGATGCAAGATGTGATTAATCCAGCCACCCAGGAAGTGCTGGGCAAGCTACCCCACGCCTCGCAGGCCGACCTTGATGCAGCGCTGCAGGCCGCCGAAAAGGCCTTTGCGACATGGAAGAAGTCCTCGCCCATGGATCGCTCAGCGATTTTGCGTAAAGTGGGGCAACTGACCCGTGATCGGGCAAAAGACATTGCGCGCAGCATGACGCTTGATCAGGGCAAACCCTTGGCAGAGGCGTTGGGCGAGGTGGTCGGTTGCGCTGATCACTGCGACTGGCATGCCGAAGAGTGCCGTCGTATTTACGGGCGCGTCGTATTGCCCCGTAGCGCAGAGGTGCGGCAGTTGGTGCTGAAAGAGCCCATTGGTGTGTGCGTGGCCTTCACGCCCTGGAACTTCCCGTACAACCAGGCCATTCGCAAGATTTGCGCGGCCGTGGGCGCAGGTTGCACCATTATTCTCAAAGGACCCGAAGATTCACCAAGCGCGGTCATGGCCATCGCACAAATGTTTCATGACGCCGGCCTGCCACCGGGTGTGCTCAACCTGGTTTGGGGCGAACCTGCAAAAGTATCTGACTATCTGATTCGCTCACCGATTTCACGCAAGGTTTCATTCACCGGCTCAGTGCCTGTGGGCAAACAATTGGCCGCTCTCGCGGGCGCACACATGAAGCGCGTCACCATGGAGCTTGGTGGGCATTCGCCGGTGCTGGTGTTTGAAGATGCTGACGTCGATCGTGCCGCCACGATGTTGGCGAAATTTAAAATTCGCAATGCCGGTCAGGTGTGCGTTTCTCCTACGCGGTTTTATGTACACAAAAAGGTTTATGACAATTTTCTGGCCAAATTCACGGACGTGCTCAAAGGGATCAAGGTCGGCAATGGTCTAGACGATGGCGTTGAGATGGGCCCCTTGGCGCACGAACGTCGCGTACCAGCCATTGCGCGCTTCGTTGAAGATGCACGTAAGCGTGGTGGTCAGGTAATCATGGGCGGTGATGCGGTTGCAGGCAAAGGCTTTTTCTTTCCACCAACGGTTATTACCGGCTTGAAAGACGATGCCATGCTCATGACCGAAGAGCCCTTTGGCCCAATCGCACCCGTTGTGCCTTTTAGCGACATAGATGAAGTCATTGCGCGCGCGAACAGCCTGCCCTTTGGCCTATCTTCTTATGTCTTCACAAACTCATTACAAACCGCAACCAAGGTATCAAACTCGATTGAGGCCGGTATGGTCAACATCAATCACTTTGGCAGTGCCTTACCCGAAACACCGTTTGGCGGAATCAAGGATAGCGGCATCGGTAGTGAGGGCGGTACAGAAACGTTTGATGGTTACCTCGTCACAAAATTTGTGACGCATATCTAAAGCACGGCCGGGGTGTTCATGCAACACCTCAAATAAAAAAGCGACGAGAATATCGTCGC